>NZ_BOSG01000002.1:634880-709835 GCF_018403225.1 Paenibacillus sp. J23TS9
TCGAACTGAATTGCAGTTTCTGGCTCGATCGTGACAAATTGTCCTACGTTTCCTGTCACTGTTGTCGTATCCAGTACCTTTTCTTCTTCACCGTCTGCATACACATGGTGAATCGTTATGATACGCGATTCGTCTACCACGGGCTTCGGTGCATACAATACTGTTTGAACGTCATTTTCTGCTTGGACTTCGTAGTCATATGCTTCTGTAATTGGTTCGTACGTGACACCTTCGAACTGAATTGCAGTTTCTGGCTCGATCGTGACAAATTGTCCTACGTTTCCTGTCACTGTTGTCGTATCCAGTACCTTTTCTTCTTCACCGTCTGCATACACATGGTGAATCGTTATGATACGCGACTCGTCTACCACGGGCTTCGGCTCATAGTAAACCTTTTGCACTTCATTTTCTGCCTTAACTTCATAATCATAAGCTGATGTAGTCGGTACGTATGCAGTACCTTCAAACAGAATCTCAGCTTCTGGCGCGATCGAAACCGTATCTCCGATTTTACCCGTCAGAGAAGATGTCTTTAATTCAACTTCTTTATTTCCATTCTTGTATACATGATGAACAGCTACTTGACTGGTCTTCGTGTAAGCAAACCATACGGGCTCAGATGTCTTGTCTACCCTTAAGGTCACCTTTTCGGAAGTCGTTCCCGCTTTGACAGTATAGCCATTTTCATGGTTGGGAGGGTTGATCGTGTATGAAACATTGAACTTTAACGGTGAACCCGGATTTGTAAAGTTTGATGTGTTAAAAACAGCTTTCTCTTTACTTACTACGCTGCCATTGGCATCAATCGGATCTCCATTTGCATTAACAAGATAAGACTTGATTGCAATCGAATCCTGGCCAATGGATACTTCAGGCACGACGAAGTTCTTGGGAACACTTTGACCATTGACGTCGATATAATCAAGTGTTGTTGTTTTGTTGGTCGGATAATTTGTGTTCATATCAAGGTCTTTTGTCTGGTCGAGCTTAACAGTATACGTCAATGTGTACGTGTTATTTTCCTTGATATCTCCGATATTCCATGTGAAGGTTTCAGTATCTTCATTCCAACTCAGTTCACCCTGCGTTACGGTGTAATCCTTTCCTTTGACAGGAGAATCATTCCCCTTCTTCAGGTTGAACTTATCGCCCATTGGATCCACAACGACTGCGCTGGTTGCGGCATATTTGAGTTTACGTGCTAACTCTTCATAAATTTCATTCAAGCTATTCGGCGTTGCCTCATAGTATCCGCCGCTGTTGCTCACGTTGTTTAATACATACTTAGCATTTTCGTTGCTTCCGACGTTAAGACCTACGGAAAAAATATTGATATTAGCATCCTTTGCTAATTTGGCCTCGGAGATGGTGCCGATTCCATTGTCAGCTATTTTTACTGTTTTTTTATTCCCCATATCGATACTGTACGTATCCGATTTGGAGAGGTTATAACTTGAGCCAGAGCCTATTTCACTCTTGTAATTAAAATTCGTGATAGCGAAATCATGCTGGGAACCATAAGGCCACGATACAGAAGGGGTTACTGATGATCCTTTATAACTGTATGTGGGCTCGCCATCGCTTAAAAGGATGATGACTTTATTTTTTGCAGAGCTATTATTCAGCAGCTGATGAGCCTGGTAAAGCCCGGCCTGAATGTTGGTTCCACCATCTTCTAACATACCAGGGAGGCTGATCTTTCCAATAGCATCCTTTAATTTTTGGTTATCCTTTAAATTCTTGGAGGCAGGACTATAGCCTGTAAAACCTATAACTTGTTTGGTTAAACCAGCAAAGGAGATGACAGCAATTTGGGAAGAAGAATCCTTGACCAGCAGTTTATCAACGAAGGTCTTTGCTGCATCTTTAGCCTTAGTAAGCCGATCTTCATTACTCATGCTACTTGACCTGTCAATAAGTAAAACAACGTCGGCGTTGTTGCTTGTTACAAGGTCTTTACCTTCGACCGTGAGTGTGATCTTCCATTCATCACTGACATTCGTTGCTTCCTTCACCTTTGAAATACGAGTTTCACCGGGTTTCAGTTCTGATGCTGCAGAACTTATGGATGTCATCCCCGGGAAAAATCCAGTCAGAATTGTCGCAATCAGCATCCATGTGAAACCAATCCGTAATCTGTGCTTCTTCATCTCGTCCTCCTTGAAATTTTAAATTTTGTCCCTTGGAACGCAAAAATGCCCGGCTGCATTAACGATGTTAATTGCAGCCGGACGATCATAAGTCATAGACTCTTAGACTCCTGGGCTTTGCGAGCTAATCTTTCGATTAGTGTGCCAAAATATAAAATTGTCGTTAATTGCAGATGAACAAGATAAATATCGTTATGCGCTGCTAGTCCTAAAATAGTATATAAGAACTATTGGCCTAGACCAATATATACCAAGTGCATTTGATTGTCAATTACCCAAATATGCAGAATTTTATTCATTATATCTCCTTCGATGTTCCTCCTACTACAACCATTTCAGGGATGAATGTTCCAAATTCGACATCTACATTCTAGCATGCGCTTCTTCTATTTCAGTCTCAATTTAGTCTCATTCTTTTCCCGTTCATCATTGCGAAGCTATAAATGCTAGACTTCCATGTAATCAACCTCATGCTCCGAACGACATTCCCCCAGCTTTGCTGAAAGTACTTGTGCAAAATTAGCTACCGCCTTTTTAAGATACCGGTAAAAGGTGGCGCGGCTCATACTGCATTCCAGCGCAGCAGCATCCGGATTCCCAGCATAGAGCCAATAAGCGGCGTGCAGGATGGCCCGGTTTTCTTCTGATAAACCATGCTCCTCCACGGATCGCAGCATATGAAGCAAAAACCGCTGCAGCTCCAATCCGCTGCCGATCCCTGCAAACCAGCTCGCATAATCCTCCAGCTCAACCGGTTCATGGAGCGAAAGAAGCATTTTTCTCAAATGCTGTTCCTGTTCTTTGGACTTCAGTGTATGAAACATCCCATTCGTTATCGCCTTCCGCTCATCGCTTCCTTTAAAAAAGGAAAGGACCCACTCGCCAAAGTTTTCTGCACGGAAATCAAGCTCCATAATATCCGCTTTTGCCCAGGTGACATCGCAGGCGCGGGCTGCTGTCGGCCGGATTTTAAAACCAATTCCCTGCAGCTGCTGCTTCAGCACATCATTGGTGGCAATCAATATGGCGCGGCTGCCGTCGCCCAGCAGTGACAAACGATCCAATGTCAGCAGTCCGATGAGTTCCTCCCTTGTATAACCGGGCATTTGATTCGTAGCGGTAGTCAGAACGGGATAATAGGTATCTGCTTTGTCGGGATCACATCTCCACTCCTCTTCCTTAAAGCATTCCGCCAGTTCGTGTGGAAAATAACGCTTAAGGAGCATGCCTGTTTCATAGTAGACCAATACGATAATAAACATGCCCACCGCCTGCCCCTGACTGTCACGTACCACTGCAATGCTTTCGGGGAAACGACCCATAATCTCGTCTAAAAATTCATGATAAGCATCGTACGAATGCGGATCAATGCTATAGCTGCACCATTCGCCCAGCATTTCATGCAGCTTCGGCAGGTCTGAGGCTGCCGCCTGCTCCAAGGAGGGAAGCCCTTCGACCGAGAAGTCGGCATACCCCCTGTGGGGAGAAAGCAAATCCTTGCTTAGTATTAACATCTGGGAAGCAATCTTTTGGCGTTCCTTGCGGTCCGATTGCTGAAGCTTCCTATAGAGGAGTTGTGCCGCGGAGGACTGCAGCTGCAGCAGCCGCTCCGGTTCCCGCTGACCAAAGTCCCTCAGCAGATGCATTCGGGCAACATCATGCAATGCCAGCCCACCATCTACCGTACGCACGAATGATAAACCGGCAAGTTCCCGAAATTGCTGTACGGGTACCGGCAAATGGAGTAAGCGGGATATCATCTCTTGGTTAGCCTGAGGAAGAACGGTCAGCACATCTACCATGGGCTGCAGCAGCGGCGAGGTTACCTCATGCAGCACACGCGCACTGATCGATTGCGAAATGATTTGGTTTTCATGTCCACTGGAGGCATCCCTCATGGCTGCATCCACCGATAGGGCCAAAGCAAGCGGATGACCGTCACTATGCCGGACCAACTGACCCACGGTTTCATCAGAAAATGCCCCAAAGGACTCAATATAGTCGTACATCTCTTTATCCGTAAAGTGAGCTAATTTGAATTCCGTCACTCTCGGTCCCCATATCGGATGGGCGATCCAAGTCAAAGGCAATCGCGGCCGGGAAGCAAGCAGGATGGCCACTCCCGCAGCAGGAAGCTTGGGCAGAAACGCGTCAAGCAACCACCCCTCCAACAAAGAGAGCTCCTCAAAAGTATCTATGAAAAGCATTACACGCTTCAGCGGGCTGGCTTCTATCAAAATTTGCAGCGGATGAGCATAGGGAAACCCCAACTGCTCAAGTGATGCGGCAGCTGATAAATTTCCCAAAAAAGATGCCGGTGTTGGCGTAAATGAACGTCCATCGAGCCAAATGCACACGCAGCCTACATTTTTTCCAATCTGTGATATGCGAGACATCAAGGAGGATTTGCCGATGCCCCCCATACCCGTAATGGAGAATACCTGTGTCCCTGCTGCCTGATCCTGCATCCAAAGCGACAGCTTTGCCAGCTCGTTCAGCCTTCCGGTAAAACGTTTGTCTTCATAGGGCATAGGTTGATTTGATTTTCGCTCCATAATTCCTCCGCTGCCAGTCTCATTTTTGTACTCATTATAACTTTGCATCAAAATTGACGACAAGCCCGTTCTACTTCCCAGTGATTAGTTAATTTATATAGTCAACACCAAGTTATCTGTATTATAAAACTAAAAACACGTGATGCAACTGCACCAGCTTTCTGAAATCCAGTCTATCCCACGTTTTCAATAAACAAAAAGAGACATCCCTTGTGATGTCCCTTCTCATTTTAAATGGATATATCCCTTGCTCCCCAGCTACTCCCCTAACTGCTTCTGCAGCTGCTCAAAAATCTGCTTCGTCTTCAGCGGATCTTTTTCATTATAAAAAATATACCCATTATCAAGTTTAATCCTTATATACGGTGGATTATTTTTAAAAATATACAATCTCGATTTCCCTACTTCCTTCAAACGAAAATGCCCCCGTGAATACTGGCCTGTGGCTTCGCCGTTCGTCTTGGCACCGGAAGGAACATGATCTACGAGCGACAATTCCCGAATGTCATTAATGCCAAAGTCGTAGGAGTACATCGGGTATTTGATATCCACTCTGTGGTCCGGTGTGACCGTAATCGTAGGAGATGTCATCTCTGACCGGATCATCATAAAGGAGACCCCGATGATGATCGCTGCTGTAATACCGATGATGCCCCAGACGATCAATTTGCCAACCCCGGTCGCTGTATTCACGGTCTCTCCCATTCCCACGCGTTTAGGCACAAAAATACTTTTGTCATGAGGATTATGATAGGTGAAGCCGTTTGCCCAGTACTCATCTTCATCCGTATAAATAACTTTACCGTCCTGTGCCAGTACCTCTTGTTCCAGAGTTTGGATTCTGCGATAAACGTAATACATGCTGCCTACGGGAATCGCGGTAAACAACACAATAGCTGCAATCCATACGCCGTCCATGCCTGCGTTTTCGTTCATACGGAAGATGTACACGAGTAAAAAATGAATATTCTCAGCGATAGCCATAAACAGCCATAAGTAGGACAAAGCTCTGCGTCTTGCTTGATTTAAAACTAAGTTTACATCGGTATTCATACTGTATACTTTTGCCTTGTTTTTGCGCATATAGAGCGAAATGAAGAAGAAAAGAATCGTAAGGAACAAGCCGCCGGTTGTGACACCCCAAAGCTGATCTTCAACACGAATTGCCCACAACAGCAAACCAATTGCCATAGCAAACGGGATAAGGTAAAGCCATAAGGAAGCCGAACGTTTATTTTTCAGATGGGCCACACGCAGATCGCTTAGGATAACACGCTTGTTACCAACAAACCACTCATGTTCACGTTTAAGAGCCAGTGTATCGCGAAATGCCCGCCGAAACGGCATCAACATCACAAGCATGAAGACAGATAACCACACAAAAAAATAAAGAATTTGATATGGAATCCATGCGTAAAGAAGTAAAAATGGAACGAGACCTATCCCCATCCAGATGCTTGCCTTTGAAAATATATGATTAAACCTCGCCTGCACACTCTGAATATCCGCATGATCCATGACATCAGGGGGCAAGGTCACGGCAAACAGCATCCCATTCTTATATTTTGCTTGCGGCTTGTAGGTAGCTAATATCGCAATGTAACAGATGATCGCTGTAAATAATAAAAGGGCAGTTAACACCAAGACACCTCATTCCAGAAAGTTAAGTTTAGGGGTGCTGATAGGTCATTTTCGAAAAAATCTGAGCACAAAGCGCTTGAAATCGGGATTCATTGATACCCTGTATCGCCGCCTGCGCAATTATTAACTGGAGCTTCTCCTCTAATTGCGGGGAAGGGTTCGGATTATTATGCTCTTGCGGGCTTACCTTCGCTCCATGCCGCCGGTCGATCACAATGTAGCCTTCCTGTTTTAAAAGCGAATAGGTTTTATTGACCGTCATCGTATTGATGCCGAGCTCCTCAGCCAGCTGGCGGACCGTTGGCAGCTTCTCTTGTGGTTCTAATTGACCCGTAGCAATACCAATGACAATCTGATTGCGCAGCTGTTCATAAAGGGGTGTATCACTGTCCAATTGTAAGGAAATAACCATGCGAATTCTTCACTCCCCTGCACGTTCATTCATGAATCCATTCATTCATTAAGTATTATTTATCATAATACAAATAATACTTAAAGTCGAGGATCATCCACGATAACTTCTTCGTTTAGCTGGGACACCGTTGATTTTATGAACAAAAAAAAAGACACCGACATGAAATGTCAGTGTCCTTGCACAATGCCTTCGGTTTCTCTTGAGATCATATTTTTCCGTCTATAGATGGACAGCAGCAGCCCCACCGCAGCATAATCAAAAACTTGGGCTGTCCCGCTATAGCCGACGAACGGCAGCCCCTCCCCAATGATCGGAACGACGCCGAAAGCCATCAGAACAGGCCATATCAAACGGATGCCGAAAATCGTCATCAGGCCGATTAGCAATCTTTTCGCATAGTCATCATGGAGGCGGTCCTTCATCTTCCAGAAACGGATCATCAACAGGAGATTCAGAACCACCACCAGCATGCCGAAACTCCAGCCGAAGCAATAGATCAGGTATGGAAATAACGAATCGCTGTAGACGAAAGGCAGTGTTTCATTCGGTGCCGCAAACCCCTGGCCAAACCATCCGGCCGCATGGATTGCCGCCTTGGTTTGAATCAGCTGATAGCCATCATCCCCAACCGGATACAGGAAAGCCTTCAGCCGATGGTACAGCTGCCCCGCCTGCCGGGCAAGCGTAAATATGAATATCGACACAAGAGGCAGTGACAATAAAGCGAACTGCCCTTTATGCTTTTTCGTTCTCCAAGTGATCAGGAAGAAGCCCGTCAAATAGATTAACCCATAAAACAACGATGACGCTTGGCTGAACAATATGACTGGAAGCACGCCGCGGCATACGAGCTGAACCAGGTGCTCCGCACCGCGCCATTCTTTAGCCGGCTTCATCCCCGCCAGAGCTAACAGGAGCAGCAACATCGAAACGAACATCATGTTGACGCTCCACGCCCCCAGAGACAAAAATGCCTTGCTGCCATTGATGGTACTTGCTACCGCGGGAGTGAGAACCATAACCATAAGCGTCCCAAAAAAGATTCCATTGGAGCATTTTTTCAGCTTCCGGTAATCAAAAATATAAAAAAGCATGAGAAAGACCAGCCCAATGAGGGTATACACGACCTTTTTCTCCAAAAGAACATCCCTGAAATGAGGTACGAGACCGGATTGCTGCACCGTAAACGCGCCGAAAATGCCGATGAATCCGAGCAGTCCCACAATCGCAAACAGCGTCCATTCCATCCGCGGCTTATGCGCCTGGTGAAGGTTGCGGCCAATCATGACTGGTTCGCCCATCTGGCCTACAGCTCCGGCTGCCGCTGCTTCCTCGGACATTCCTTGCTCAAGTAAAATCTCCATTCGCTCCGCAATATGGGAACTAAGCTCTTCACGGATTTCCGCATGCAGCTCCTTTGCACGGACATGCTTGCACACGTTATCCAAAAATGCAGTAACCATTGCGTGTTGTTCAGGTTGGATCATCATATCCCCTCCCCTATGACGCGATCCACTGCCGTCCTGAATTGCACCCACTCTTTTGTCTTTTCGCTCAGCTGGTTTCTGCCTTGGTCGGTAATCCGGTAGTACTTGCGCTTACGTCCATCATGCGTGCTCCAGTATGCATCCAGCCATCCTTCGGCCTCCAGCGTGTGCAGAATGGGGTATAACGTTCCTTCCCTCATCAAGAAAACACCTTCCGAGCTCCGTTCAATCTCTTTAATCAGCTCATAACCGTACATTTCTTTTCTATTCAATACCGTCAGCAGCAAAATAGCCGTGCTGCCCTTCAGAAGTTCCTTGTTGACTGCCATAATAGTTCTCCTTAAAAATACATAGATTTACAATGCATCGTAATACTATGTATATGAGTATATAAGATGTATGATCATTAAGCAAGGAACCGATATTAAGAATCCGTAGAAGGCCCGTAGAAAATAAACAAAGCAACCTCAGCCTTGAGGTCGCCTTTTTTTCTGCCGGCATGAGCTAAGCATTATCTATTAAAATGTAATCCACACCCCTGATTTATCATCTGATATTTTAAAACGGGGATAGCGGATGCATTCGGGATCGCCCTTCTCCAAGGCAAGAAGCCACTGAGCATAATTTTCCAAACCATCAGAGGCGACGCGTCGCAGAAGCTTTTCGTCCAGCTTCCCCATCTCTGACGCTGTATTAGGCCATTCCTCCGGATAGAATAGCCCGTCCGTCACGAGCAGCAAACCGGCCAGCTGGATCCGATTGATTTTACCGTATTCGATATACTTCTCCGCATCCGGCAGACCATTCAGCACGGAATATCCGTCATCGGTATTCATCTTATCCTTGTTGCGGAGTAATTGCGGCTGAACCTTCTCCCATAGCGCTGCTTTGGTGCGGATACCTGAATCAATGCCCTGTTTCCATGTCGTCATAGAAACATCGCCGATATGGGAGACATGATCACGCGTAATTGTCCTAACCGAGCCATCACGGTATAACGCCATTAGCATGCAATCTCCTGCCTGCGCATATTCGATATGGTGGTCTGTGATCCGGACGATGGCAATCGCTGCCGTCCATAGCTCACCTTTATCTTCCATCCGGATACCGCTCACGCGCATTTCTTCTCCAAGCTGGAAATTCGCCTCATTCGTCAACGTCTCCAGGTCACGGCAGTCCTCACTTGTTAACTGTTCAAAATAACGCTGAAGCAGCTGCGATGCAAGTCGTCCACCAGTTTCATGGTTTGCCCCTCTGAATGGGACGAGGGAAGTCGCGCCATCAATGACGCCATATAGCTGCTGATTCTCGTTTAAGATAACTGCGTCTTCGTTCCATTCTCCGGTGCCTTGAATTGAAATATGATGTACCACCATGTTGAACCCTCCTTCGGCCTCATTTTGATGGTAGCATATACAAGAAAGATCGAATAGCCAATCGGAACGACCCGTTTATGCCGCACTTAAAATCCAAAAAGAAAAAACCTGGTCCTCATGCGGACCAGGTTTTCATGGTGGAGACGAATCGGTATAGCAAATCTACAATTCGCCGCCGTCTGCAGCATATTATTTTTTAGATTGGCTGGGGCTTGTATTGGTTAACACCGTCAGCATTTTCTGTTCTTTAACCATTTTGGACTGACATTGAGGGCATACAGGAGCCTCGGAGAAAGCGAAATTATCCCGCATCCATCCCTTGCAGTTCTCATTCGAACAAGACCATATTTCGGTTAATTCAGTGGGCAGATCTTCTAATGGTTTTTTTCGTGAGTTGTACATATGCATCCCTCTTTCTATCCAGTATTGGTTTTAAAGGCAATAAAAGTGCCCCGAACAAGTCTTGTTCGGGGCACCAGGCTCTATATTAGAGCTTTACGACATTTTCGGCTTGTGGTCCGCGATTGCCTTGTACGATATTGAATTCTACGCGTTGGCCTTCGTCCAAAGATTTGTAGCCGTCTCCAACGATTGCGCTGAAGTGTACGAATACGTCGCTTCCGCCTTCAACTTCGATAAAGCCAAATCCTTTTTCTGCGTTAAACCATTTTACTGTGCCTGTTTCCATTAACAATTACCACCTTTTTTAAAATTATATGGCATTCTTATTCTTAAATAAAAATCACATATCGTACAAGGTTATTAAATAAGTGAATAACCCTCTACGTTATGTGAATTCCGTTAGGACGCTATTTCAATATCTTTATTATAACACAGTTCAAAACGAATTGATACTTCCAAGAGGTGTAAATTCAAAAATTTTTTTTTTGCTTAAATCTATCCACTATCTTATGATGCATTTCCCGATTATCCATGCAGGTTTTTGCTGTTTTCACAAGAAAAAAAGGGACCCCGGAAACGAGGTCTCCTTTTCCTTTTACGAAGCTAACCACTTGCTTAAAATGGAAATGACCTGAATCAATTCAGTTTCTGTCCGCAATTCGGACAGAAGTTAGCCCCTTCGTTTTTCGCACCGCAGTTCGGGCAAAAATTAAGCTTTTTGCCGCCCTGGGAAGCTGCGGAATCCGATGGCTCCGACTCTTTCTGAGGCTGAGGCTTTTGATTCTGGTTCATATTTTTCATCATTTCGTTTGCCATGTTCATCCCCATCATCATGCCCGCCATGTCCGAAGCCGCACCGCCGCCCTGCAGCTTGCCGGAAGACATCGCATCGGTCATGCTGACCTGCTGGTATTTCTGCAGATTGCCGATCATTTCATGGGAAGCCGTCTTCGTGATCATATCCTGAATTTCCTGCGGGTAATTGAAGCTCATCACCTGGAATCCCGTAATCGTCATCCCGTGGCCCATCACTTCCATATCGAGATCTTCGCGGATGCCTTTGGCAATCTCGAACGCATTCGCCTGCAGATTGAACATGTCCTTCCCTTCTTTGCTGATCCACTTCATCAGCAGCTGGTCCAGCACAGCCGTGATCCGGAGCTTCAAATCCTCCACGAGATAGCTGTCTTTGATGCCCGCAATTTTATCGATTAACGTCACGTAATCATTCACTTTAAAGTTGAACGTGCCGTTGGCGCGGATCGGCATGCCGCCCGGCAGTTGAGGCGTCGGGATCAGCACCGGATTCTGCGTTCCCCATCTGACGGTGAACTCTTTCGTGTTCACGAACAGAACTTCCACCCTCATGCCGCTGTTGAAGCCGAATTTAAACCCTTTTAGCGTGGAGAGAAACGGAATAATATCCGAATCAATATTGTACTCTCCTTCATCCTCGAAAATCCCTTCAATTTTGCCGTTATTCATGAAAATAGCGTCCTGGCCGGAACGGATGATCAATTTACTTCCTTTTTTGATCTCCCGGTTGCTCCATTTCCAAAAGATCATGTCATCTCTGAACTCTTCCCATTCCACCACATTTGAAAATTGGTTCTTGAAAAATCCCATAACTGTATCCCTACCCTTCCGTTAAAATGATCCTCTGCTGCCGCTATGCGAATGGCCGCCTTTAGTCGTGCCGCCACCGCCCGAGCCGCTGCCCGTGTTCTTTTCGATTTTCCGCTTCGTTGTCGTTGTCCGAATATACCGGTCCTGGTGATCAAGGACTCCCGAAGTACTGGCATCCTCGTATGTCCGCCCGCTTACCGTAACGCGTCCGCCGGAGCGATATGCCATGATGCCGACAACAATGCCGCCAATCACCGCGGCGCCGCCTAATTGAAACCAGATATTAAAGAAAATATTGTCCGGATTCACGCCCGGCTTGTAGCCCATATATTTGTAGGTTGTTTTAATATACTTTTCAAACGCAAGCTTGTAGTCGCCATCCGTTAAATCCGGTGTGATTTTTTCGCGTATCTTATCAAGCCTTCCATCATCCAAGTATTGCTTTGCTTTATAAAACCCGGCCAGATAGGTATCCCTGTGGTATAGGTCCAGCGTCAATATAACAGCATTTCCGTGGGCCTTGTCGTACCCTGGGGCCTGCTCGTCATAGAAGTCCTCCGTCATTTCCTGGACATCCATACCTTCAGGGTTATTGGAAGTAAAAATGATGATGTCCGTTTCCCGCTTGGCTCCGTACTCGTGGGCCATGGCGTTCAGCTCGGACTTGTCTTCCTGGCTGAGCAGCCCAGCTTCATCATAAATCAGCTGGTTATCATTCGCTGCATGCGCCATTTGAAAAGGAAAAACGAGATAAGCCGCGAAAATGATCAAAATAGTCAGCAGGCTCCATAAGGCACGATGTCTTTTCACAAAAAACCTCCCCCCATCATCCATGAAATCAGCTTCAATGACAGGAAAGAAACCCCGAAGATTCCTGCGAACCACGCCGCCACCTTCGCCTTGCTGATCGGAGGCTTACCCACGACTTTGCCCGTCTGGCCGTTCATGGCAAACGCATAATTGGATTTACGGAAGTCATAGTGGACCATCCATACAGGGAGCAGGCAATAATCCGCTTGTTTGGACTCGGTATCGATCTGCTTATCGGTGTAGCTGACAGCGGTGTACCCCGAAACGGTTGAAGCGATATAAGCCTCGATGAATTCCCTGATCTTATCCTTCGCCCGCGGAAAAAGACTCTCGTCGTCATAACTGTATTTCTCCGCATTGTAACCAGCGAGATACGGCGATTTAAATTCCTTGAGGCGCTCATAGGGAAATGGCTCCAATTTATCCATCAATCCATCATTCATTTTTTCCGATGCATCGATCGGCACCTTCACGTAATTCAAGCGAATTTTCCGGTAGATGTCAAAATGCTGCGTTTCGGTATACTCGTAGTCACCGCTCGTGTACATTCTCACTTTGGTGGCATGGCCATGTACCTCTACATGATTATGTAATTCATATAACCAGAAGGGCACGTACATTCCGGTGATGCCCTTGATCCGATCGGCGGACATAAATCCGCTTGGCGTCAGAAGGCCATTCCTGCACCATTTCTTGAAAGCCTTCACTGCTTCTTCCTTGCTTACGGCAAAGGGAATGACCATCGCCGGTGCCAGCTTTCCGGTCAGCCGGTCGCCGAGAACCACCGCGGAACCGCAAAAACTGCAGGTCGTCGCGCTTGTCTCAGGATCGGTCAAAATGACGGCTCCGCAGCTTGTGCAATGATATTCCTGAGTCTTATCCTCTGAAAAATCCTGCTGCTCCAGAGGATCGGGGATTTGCTCAATATTGTCTTTTCTTCCGCAGCTGGGGCAGGACAGCATTCCTGTCGCACTGTCAAAGACCATGCCGCTGCCGCAGTTTGGACATTTGTATTCGATAACCGGCATCTGCTCACCTCAATCAAAAGAAACTGATTAATCCTTCTTATTCATTTTTGCTTTGATTGCCGCCAATTCATCTTCGGCATGGGTAGTCGCGTCCGTGTTTGCATCCGTTTGTTTGTTCGAATCCTTCTCGAGCTGCGCGATCAGCTCATCCAAATCGTCTTCTTTTTTTCCTGCCCGGAGTTCGGCCAGAGCCTCCGCCTCGTTCAGCGCCTGGTTCGCTTTTTCTTCCATAGCATTAAATGAGGAGGAGACTCTCCCTGAGGACGAGCCGCCCGAATTCATGCCTTGCTGCAGCTTCGCAGCGGCCATCTTGCCTTTCAGATCCAAGCGCCGCGCTTCCAGCTGTCCGAGATCCGACACCAGCTTATCCTGCATTTGCTGCATTCTTGCGGCATTGGAGGAAGCTTGGTCGTAGGCCGTTTGCAGCTCGCTTTGCTTCCCGGCCAGCTTCACCTTTTTCTCCAGGAATTTTCGGGCTTCCCCCTCATTCCCCGCTTCAACCGACTTCTCGGCATACCGCTGCAGCTTTCTGATCTCGTCCTCGCACTCATCCAGCGCTGCCCTTGCCCTGCGCTCATTAGAGAGCAGCGAAGCCGTCTCTGCTTTAACCGCTCCCAGATCCTTGTTCAAGTTTCGCATATATTCATCAATGGTCTTTTCCGGATCTTCCGTCCGTTCCATCAACGAGTTGATATTGACCTTCATCACATCCATAAACCTCGATAAGATTCCCATGATGAGCTGCCTCCTCGACATTTCCGTTTATCCTATAATACCGTAATTTCAGGGGAAAGGTTTCATTTGAGAAAGATCAAAGTGAAATCTGGAAGCACACTTGCTTATACTCGCTCCGGGCTGCTAACTTCATTTTCGGCCGCAGTTCGGGCAAATGCCTGCTCAGAATCGCATTCATTCCCATCATCGATCCTAATAGGAAGTATTCTCTTGTTCCCACATAAAATGTTCCAGCAAATTTTCTTTATATTCCATTGTTTGAAGAAACTAGGGCCACCCTAATAATACATCAGAATCAGGAAAAACGATTCATTTTTTAGTGTTTGTCTTAGTTCATTTTCAAATTCCGCAAATCGGTGTAGATCAGCAGCAAGCCGCGTAAAGATTGCCCGAATTGATGCCACATTCCGGAAGATTCATAGGCAAATATAGGTGACAGGCCTTCTCACCTATTCATATGCTGATTAAGGAATGGGGGGAGTATGATGAAATACAAAAGCACGTCGATTAAAAGTAAATGGACGAAAACCAAATGGCTCTTGCAGCACCCGGTTTTAAGCAAGCATATTCCATCAACCATGCAATTTAATAAACAACATTTAGAATCCATGCTTTCTGCGTATTCTACAGTCTATTTCAAACCTACCACTGGCTCAGGCGGGGCCCGTATTATTCGGATTAAAAGGAATGCCAGCGGATATCAAACACAATACAACACAGTCAAAGAAAACCATTCTACCCTTGATCATTTATATGATCATCTGAATCGTTTCTCCAAGCGCCGGTCCTTTTTGCTGCAGAAAGGGATCCATCTGGCCAAGACGAACGGCAAGCCTTTTGACATAAGAGTCATGGTTCAGAAAACGAACAGCGGTAAATGGGAAAGCACGGGTGTTTTCATGAAAATAGCAAATAGCGGCAAAATCGTCACCAATTATAATCAAGGCGGGAGGATCGGATACTTCCGTCCTGCACTGTCTGGAGCAGGCTTCGATACCACCTCGATAAATAACATAGAAGCCGAATTAAAGCGGATGGGCGTCTCCGTCGGAAAACACTTTGATCGTTATCTCAAGGGCTTCAAAGAGCTAGGGCTCGATGTAGCCTTGGATTCCAAAAGAAAACTTTGGATTCTCGAGGTGAATACGAGGCCTCAAATTTATCCATTGTTAAATTTGAAGGACCGGAAACTGTATCAGCGAGTCCTATCCTATGGGAAGCAGTATGGGAGAAAGAAGTGAACTAGCGAGCAAGCCGAAAAGGCCACCCATATGCCGGGCGGCCTTTTCAGTTTACTTCCGTTTTACATTTAAACTTTCTTAAACTCAATCCAGTCGATTTGCAATCCTGGTTTGACGAAATCCAGCTTCAGTTCATAAAGACCTGCTTCAAGCTTGATTTTAACAAGCTTCTGCTTGATCCATCTGCCGTCCGTACCGTTCGTTTGAATGGTCGTCATCGACTCATCGTTCAGCGTCACGTTGCATGCGCTTTGCGCAAGTTCGGATTCTGGAGACATGATGCGGACAATGATCCGGTACTCGCCGGCCTGATCCACCTTCACAACTGTCGTTCCGGCTGCAGCAGGCTTCACCTGGGCGTTATCGGACAAGGCTTGCGCTTCTGTTACCGGGAGGGACGGATCACCCGTGAATGTGGCAACCGCCTCTTCAATCACCTGTTTGCGGGAGAAAACAGGCGCGTGCATTATAAATTCGCAAATGTTGATGGCGCTGCGCTGCAGTTCTCCGCGAGTCAGCGTACCGTTTGCCAGGGATTCCAGCGTATTATCATCCCACGCGTTGATTTCCGCGCCATAGTTCATGACCACCATGTACAGATCGTTTTGCGCGCGGACCATCCAATTTGTATTTTCCCGGTCCGCAGGGCCTCCGTTCACCACGTCATTCATAATGGCCCACCAGTCCGTCATCACGATGCCTTTGAATCCCCATTCTCCGCGAAGGATCGTGGTGTTCAAATCATAGTTTGACGCGGCCCAGTGTCCATTCACCGGATTGTAGGAGGTCATAATGGAGTTCGCTCCACCCTCTTTTACCGCGATTTCGAAGCCCTTCAGATAAATTTCCCGCAAGGCGCGCTCCGAGACGATAGCATCGACTTTGCTGCGATACTGCTCCTGGTTGTTGCAGGCAAAATGCTTCAGCGTCGCGTTCGAGCCGCCCTTCATGATCCCGCGCGTGCAGGCGGCAGCGAATGCCCCGGAAACGAGCGGATCCTCGGAAAAATATTCAAAGTTTCGGCCGTTAAGCGGACTGCGGCGAATGTTGAGCCCGGGTCCTAGCAGTGCATCCACATGGTAGCCAAGCAGCTCGCGGCCTTCCAGGACATACAGCTCTTCAACGAGCTCCGTGTTCCAGGTAGCTGCAAGCAGCGTGCCGATCGCAACCTGTGTCGCCTTCTGTCCGCTGTCCATGCGGATCCCGGATGGGCCGTCAGCCGTGCATGCCACCGGAATGCCGTAATGAAGCAGATTATCGCTGACCCCACCGAAGGCAGATGCCGTACCCGGGGTCACCAGCGGACTGCTCATGCCTTCTCCTCGGACGATGACCGCCAGATCTTGATCGCTAAGCTGCGCGATAAAGGTCTCCATGTTGACCTTTCCTTCATGCACGTCTCGCAATTTGTAGCCCTGATCGCCGGTTTGCGGAAGCGTCTTCGGCAGATTTTTTTCAATCCGATCCGCCATCGAAATGCTGCGCGTCGGCACCTCCGCATAGGTCAATTCATATGAGCCGTCTTCCTTACGGACACCCGGCTTCATTCGCTTAAAGCTTTCGGTCGGCGCCATTGCCTCCTGCAGCTGCTTCACGACTTTAAGTTCTTCCACGACGTAACCGTCCTGTGCTTCGACGCCGATTTCCACGAGATCTCGGACGCTGCTTCCTGCAAACAAGCGGTACGTCCCGGCTTCTAGTACATATGCGGAAGGATGTCCCGTTACGCCGGCGTCATCATAAGAGGCCATGGCATGTGCCGGGAAGCTTATCGTAAGATGCTGCGATTCACCCGGCTGCAGTTCCTTGGTCTTGCCGAATGCGGCCAGTGCTTTGGCCGGTTGGCCCAGCATCCCTTGCGGCGCTGCCGCATAGATCTGGACGACCTCTTTTCCGGCATAAGTGGTTCCGATATTTTTAACCGTTACCCCGACTTCAAGATACTCTTCTCCGTCCTTGGTGACTCGTTTGGCTTCCTCCGGCGATAGGCTAAATCCGGTATAGGACAAGCCGTAACCGAATTCGAACTGAACCTTATCCGGACAAAACGTCTCGAAGTAGCGGTATCCTACGTATATATCTTCCTCATAAAAATTTTTAAATTCATTGCCGTAATTGCGGGTCGACGGATAGTCTTCAATGGAATAAGCGATCGTATCCGTTAATTTGCCGCTCGGTGTCACTTCTCCAACCAGGACGTCGGCAATCGCGCTGCCGCCTTCCATGCCGCCCTGCCAAGAGTAGATGACACATGGAATCGGGTTCACGTAACTCTCATCGTTCAACCAGCTCATGTCGATAATGTTGGATACATTCAGCACAACGACGGTCTGCTCAAAATGAGCCGTCACCTGCTTCAGCATCGCTTTTTCTTCGGCCGTTAACAGATAGCTGCCCGGCTCATTTGCGTTATCCTGGTCCTCACCCGCCGTGCGTCCGATGACCACGATCGCCTTGGTGGAGATTTTTCTGGCTTCGGCCACCAGCTCATCGATCAAAGGCATTTCCTTTTGGTGCCACGGCTCTGCCGCCCAGCCGCCTCCGCCGTTATCGAAAGGATTTTGTTCAATCCATTGTTCATACACAGCCGCTAACTCTTCATTGACGATCATGTTTCTTTTGCTGCGCAGACCGTCCAGCAGATTGGTCGTATGCGTAACATGGACACTGCCTCCCGAACCTGTACCGCTGCGATAATAATTCACCTGCGTTCTGCCAAAAACTGAAACGTTTTCGGTTTGCTTAATGGGGAGAACATTCCCTTCATTTTTTAACAGTACGGCACCTTCTGCGGCTACCTTTCTGCTGAATTCGGAAAATCCTTCTAATGGGGCTCCAAATTTTTGTGTGCTCAAAGTATTCCCTCCTGGTTGAATGTCTCTAATCTCTATATATTTAAAAGCTATGTAAAAAAAGGCCATGGACGACTTTCGCATTCCTGTATGTTTCTCCATATGAAAAGGAATATAGGACGTCAAACCATCTTGTATATCAAAGCATCAGTAAATCGTGTGACAGCAAACTTTGAATCCAATTTATATAGTATCATAGCAACAGATTGTACAGAAGCAAATAAAATCGGTTACAAATTCTATCTCCTCCAGGGAAAATAGACCTGTCTGATTCGGACTCTCTGTGTGGATCCCCATTTTTTTCATGAAAATATAAACCGGGCTGTAACGAATACAGCCATTTTCGGATATATCGCTTAAGGAGGTGAATGAATGCAGGACACCGAGGAACTCTACAGGGAATATTCGACGCAAGTATATAAGTTCGTGTTCAGTTTGTGTCATAGCCACTTGCTGGCGGAAGAGATCACCCAGGAAACCTTTTATAGAGCCGTAAAGTCCATACATAGATACGACGGAACCTGCAAGGTGTATGTCTGGCTGTGTCAAATTGCCAAGCATGTGTGGTATCAGGAACTGGCTAAGCAAAAAAAGAGAAAAGACGACGCCTTCATAGACACGCCCTTAGTCGATCCGGTTTCCCCGGAGTCTCAGTTCATCCTGGCTCAAAATAAAATGGAATTATATAAGCAGCTTCATTCCCTAGAACCCAATACCAAAGAAGTCATGTACCTGCGCATGACCGGCGAATTCAGCTTTCGGGAGATTGGCGAAATTCTTGGAAGGGACGAAACGTGGGCAAGAGTGACCTTTTACCGCGGAATGCCGCCAGTATTACCAGCAGATGACGGAGCCGCTCGATTCGAGCCTACCCATCCTAGCTGCGGAAGAAGTAGAGAAACTCGATTACCTCAAAAAAGTGAGAAAAAAGAACAAACAGACGCTCATCCTTTCCATTTTTGCCGTACTTGTGCTGGTCATGGCCGTCATCGGACTTTTTGCCATCGGTCTACCGGTGTCCTCCAAGGATGTAAAAATATCTTATCAGAATGTCAACGATCGTTTAGAAGTTCATTTAACGCTGGAAAACGGCAAGGATTTGATATTCTCGAATAAAAGCAAATTCATTTATGATGAACATCATAACGTTGTAGGATATGAGACTCGTTACATACCGAAAGGCGTATTCCACAATCCGTTCGATGATGTAGGAAAGGAGATAATGCTGGGGATGCAAAATCAAGCCTCATCAGATTATAAGAGTACCTTCATTCTGGAGTTTAAAGATAAAACGATGACGTTTGTGGATGGAAATTTGGTTGAGTGACATTCTGACCAACCAGTCTTCGGAAACTGATCCGATGGCTGGTTATTTTTTATTTTCAACTAGCATCCTTACAACAACTTCCAGCCCGAGTTAATCCTCCATTTACAAATGGAGTGTATACTAATCGTTAAGAAAGGTGACGATAACATGCACCTAAAGAAAGGAGATTCATATGGGAATTCATACGTATTTTCAATCGCTAAATGACCTTGAGCGCATTATTCGCTGTCCCGGCAAATTCAAATTCGAAGAGCACAGCGTATCCGCCCATTCCTGGAAGGTTGTGCAATATGCCAAAACACTAGCCGACATTGAGGAATCGAATGGAGTCGACATCGACTGGAAAAAGCTATACGAGATCACGAGCAGCCATGACTACGGAGAGATTTTCATCGGGGATATCAAGACGCCTGTAAAGCATCATTCCCTGGAGCTTCGGGCCATGCTGCAGCAAGTGGAGGAAGGCATGGTCGCCCATTTCATCGACGAGCATATTCCGGAGGAATTCAAGCCGATTTTTCGCAGACAGCTGCGCGAAGGCAAGGACGATTCCGTTGAAGGACGAATCCTCGAGGTTGCGGACAAAATGGATCAAGTCTATGAGGCTTTTGCAGAACTTGCGCGCGGCAACACCGAAAAGGAATTCATCGTCATGTATCGTAATGCCCTGATCAAAATCAAAAGCATCGAGCTGCACTGCGTAGACTATTTCTTGCAGTATATTTTGCCCGATTTGGTTCGCGAAGGATCCCGTTCCCCGATCAATATTGAACAAATCACGAACGAAGCTCTTTCCTCATAATCTCTGCGCTCTTGTTACTCTTCTTTTTACTCCATTCCAACCCCTTTTCACTCATATCCTTTCCTCTCTTTTCATTTCCAACTCCGTTCATCTCGCTTCATATCCTATTTACTCTCCAATATCCTTTTTCCCACTTTCCATTCTTAAGTATTTCTTCCGTTACGCACAAAATCCCCGCAAGTTCTTCTAGCTCCACGTTCCTTTTCATAGTTTAATTTCTCCCTACATATCAACTTAAGAGATGCCTTCATTCCCCCATTTCCTATATTTCTCCCGCTCACCATTAACATTTTTGAATAAAAATTCCGAAATATTATTTAAATGTATTCTTATTATTTTGAAAATAAAAACCAGCAAGTCTAGCAACACCATACATACGAGGGGGAAAGGCCCATGAAATGGATCGCCAATCAAAAAATATCGCACAAGATCAACAGCTTAATCGTACTTTCTTTGCTGTTTCTGGCTGTCATCGGAACAATCGGGTTCGCGTCTTTAAAGGCCGTCAATGCCAATGCGAAGGGAATGTACGAAGACAAGATGCTGCCGAATGAAGCATTAAGTCAACTCATTACGATCAGCACTCAAATCGATTCTTATCAAACCAAACTGATTTTGGGGGATGCCAGAGTGGATCGTGCCGGCACAACCGCTAAGCTTGACCAGCTTAAGCAGCAGGATGCAGCGACGAGAAAGCAGCTTGAGGGTTATGGAAAGAACGCCGTGGATCAGGATCTTTACAAACAGTATTTGAAGTTAGTCGATTTCGGTGAAAAGCATTACGCGCGCGTAAAAGAGCTGCTGAGCGAAAACAATGCGACGGAGGCCTACGTATACTATGATTTGAATTTCAGGACGAATATCGAAAGCATCGTAACCGTGTTAAGGCAAATGAAGTCCATAAATCTGGAAATCGCCGAGCAGTTTAATCAGCAGAATAGTAAGCAGGCCCGAAATATTATGGCTCTCGAGCTGATTGTCGTGCTGGCTGCGATCGTGATCTCCGGTACGGCAGGTCTATACATATCCCGCATGATTAACAAGCCGATTAAAGAGCTGCAGAAGGTAATGGCCATGGCGGAATCGGGTAACCTGGCGGTCAAGGGCAGCTATCAATCCAAGGATGAGTTAGGAGAACTTACGAAGAACTTTAACGGCATGATTGGAGCGATTCGCGAAATGATTTCCAACATGACTGCACAATCATCCGTGATTGCCACCAATACCGAAAAACTGCTGTCTAATGCCGAAACGATGACCCTGCATTCTTCCCACAATGCCGAAGAGCTGCAGGAGGTCGCATCGCAGGCAGTCATCCAATCCCACAGCATTCAGGAGAGCAGCCGAGCCGTGGAGGAAATGGCCGCCGGAGTTCAAAAGATTACGGAAGCCACCGCATCCGTTGCGGACTTTGCCAATCATTCCTCCAAACAGGCCGACACGGGCAGCGTGCGGATCGAGCGTATTCATGGCCAGATGAACGCCATTCTGCTGAGCTCGAAAGAAACGGAGGAAGTGATCCGCACCTTCCATCAGCAGACCGAGGAAATCGGAAAAGCCGTGCATACGATTCAGGAGATCGCGGAGGAAGTCAACATCCTGTCGCTGAACGCTTCTATCGAAGCGGCCCGAGCCGGCGAATACGGGAGAGGATTTGCCGTGGTGGCAGAGGAAGTGAAAAGATTGGCAGACCACTCCAAACAATCCTCCCTGGACATTGTGACCATCGTGAACCGGATTCAGGAGCGCTCCTCGCATGCGGTCATGCTCGTCGATAAGGAACAGCACGAGGTGCAGCAGGGCATGACGGAGATGCACGCAGCCAAAATCGCCTTTGAAGAAATCAATGCGTCCGTACAGCAGCTGACTGAGCAGTTGCATGAAGTGTCGGCCTCCGCGGAGGAAATTTCAGCAAGCACGGAAGAGGTGACGGCTACGCTTCTCCATTTGAATGGAGCAATCGAACAATCGTCGAACCAAACGGTGCATGTTGCCCAATCGACGAACGAACAAGTAACCGTCATTCAGCATATGAAGGATGATGTGCATGACCTCAGCGGGGTCGCGGTCGAGCTTCAAGTGCTGGCAGGGAAGTTCAAGCTATAAAAGACCTGAATTCCGGACGGACTATTGGAAAATGGTTGTTCAGTTGTTGGAATGAGTTGACGAATTGAGCTATCGCTTAATGATGCATTATCACTCCGTTTCCAGCGAATACTAACGACGCAATGAATAATTTCTCAGTCGTTAGGAGCTAAGCGCGATGAACAGCCATGAAAAACATAAGTATCAATGGCCGCTGATCGGCAAACGGTCGAAGCCTAAACTGCATCAAGACGACATTACCATCGTCGACGCGAGCATGGCGAGAAAAGCCGTGGTCGCCACGGCCCTGGGCAACGCGATGGAATGGTTCGACTTCGGCATCTATTCTTATCTTGCCGTCGTGATCGGAAAGGTTTTCTTCCCTTCCTTGAGCGGCTCCGTGCAGCTGATTTATACATTCGCTACGTTTTCCATTGCTTTTGTCGTCAGGCCTTTTGGCGGATTGTTCTTCGGACGCCTTGGAGACCGCTGGGGGCGCAAAAAAGTGCTCACCATAACGCTGCTGATGATGGCCATCTCCACCCTCTGCATCGGTCTCATTCCAAGCTACGCATCGATCGGAGTAACCGCATCGGTATTACTCTTGCTGGCCCGGCTGGTACAGGGCTTCTCCACCGGGGGCGAGTATTCGGGAGCGATGACCTTTATCGCCGAGTCGACGCCCGACAAAAGGAGGGGCTTCCTATCCAGCGGACTGGAAGTGGGAACCTTGATCGGTTACATTGCCGGCTCCGGATTGGTCACGCTGCTGACCTACCTTCTCGGTTCCGAGCAAATGGTGGCTTGGGGCTGGAGAATTCCCTTTTTCGTTGCGGCTCCGATTGGTTTGGTCGGGCTCTATCTCCGCAGACATTTGGAGGAAACGCCTGCTTTTGAAGCAATGGAGAAGGCAAAGGATGAGAACAAGCCGAAGGTACCGCTCAGAGAGCTGTTCTCGAAGCATTGGAAGGTCATGCTGATCTGCACCGTGCTGGTCTTTTTCTTTAATGTCGTCGATTATATGATACTATCCTATATGCCTTCGCATCTGACCGCCGTGCTGGGTTACGGGGAAGCCGAAGGACTTCTCCTGATTCTGATCGTCATGTTTATCATGATTCCGATCGTGCTAGCCATGGGTTATTTCAGCGACCGGATCGGCAACAAACGAATTATGCAGATCGGGCTCGCGGGACTGCTGGTGCTCTCGCTTCCGGCTTTTTTATGGATTGGCAGCGGCAAGCTTGGGCTCGTGTTTCTGGGGCTGCTGATTCTGGCCGTGTTCCTTACCTGTTTCGAAGGAACGATGCCCTCCGTACTGCCTGCGCTGTTTTTTACCGATGTCCGTTATGGCCTTCTAGCGATTACGTATAATATTTCGGCGTCCTTGTTCGGCGGCACGACCCCTCTCGTGATGGCCTGGTTGATTAATCTGACCAAGAACAACCTCGTTCCAGCCTATTTTCTGATTGCCACGTCCATCATTGGCTTGGTCGTCGTGACACTGTGGTTTACCGAAACCTCAGGCAAAGCGCTTCGCGGCTCCCCGCCTGCCGTCACGGAGAAGCATGAAATCAAAGAACTGCTGGATGAACCGGAAGAGGCGCTATGGTGGCATGAGGAACACGCCATGATTCAGGAGTCTGGAGCAGCTCCGGAGGAGAGGAAATAGACCGGTTGCTTCGAGTTATTTTGATATAAAAAACCACCGCTCCTCTTGTAGTAAGGAATGCGGTGGTTTTCATCCAACCCAAGACATGCAGTGAATCAATAAAACCAAACCAGCCTACTCTTCCGTGCGGAAAAGAGGCTGGTTTGTTCTGTTAACCCCTGAATCGGTTAGTTGGCGTTCCGGTTATCAATCAGCTTGGCCTTGATTAAAAACCGCTGCACAATCACTGCAGTTTCAGCCCGGGTAAGGTTCCCTGCTGGCCTCAAGCCTTCTGCTGATCCTTCCACGATTCCATTCTTCACGGCTGCGGCAATGGCCGGCTTCGCCCAGGATGCTAGCGCTGCACGATCTGCAAACGGAGACAGCAATACATCTGCATCTAATCCCTCCGCTTCAAGTCCAGCCAGCTTCATCGCCCGGGCCATGATCACCAATGCTTCCTGCCGGGTGATGGTTTGATCAGGAGCGAACGTCTGATTGTCGTAACCCTTGATCAGGCCGTATTCCACTGCCTTCGCGACAGCCCCGGCATACCAGTCACCGGCTTTAACGTCGGTGAACTCCGAATGACCGCTGCCTTCATTGTCGGACAAACCTAACGCCCGTACCACAACAGCTGCAAGTTCTGCCCGTGTAATGACCGCATCAGGGTTATAATGATCGTCATCGATCCCTTTGACAATCATTCGGGAAGCCATTTCGTTTACGGCCTGCTTCGACCAATGTCCTTCTACATCCGCGAAGGCCTTCGAGTTCCAGATGAGGAAGTAATCGCTATTCGTCAGGCTGTTGACGACGGCATAATTCTTCCCTTCGCGAGTCGTGATAAAGGTAGGGACATGGCGGACGCTGCCATCCGGATCCAGCACGGCAGCCGTTGTCACTTTGCTCGGATCCAGACCCGTAGGAAGCGGTATGTCGCGTTCCACGTAGCCGCCGAACTGTTCTACGTCTACCGTCGTTCCCTTATAGGAAGCCGTTACTTTAAAGGTGACGGGCGTAGCTGCAACCTCGAAGTTTCCTTGGGCCGCTGCGACTTGTGCGCGAACCGCCGCAGCCTCATCGCTCTTGGCAATCTCCATGCGGACGATGATGTCCGAGAGCTTGACCTGTTCGCCCAGTTTTGAAGAAACCTTATCTATGGCTATTTGTCCGGCAGGCAGTCTGTAGATGCCATAAGGCGTCTGTACCTCCAGAATCGCTTGCTTGGTTTCCATGCTTTTCACCGCTTCGCCGTTCAATACGACCGACACCATGTCCACGCTGGCGGTAACAGGAATAATTACGGTGGAATGATCTGCCGCCTGCTTAAGCTGATCAACCAGCTTCGCTTGGTCTATTGTGGCAGTCAGCACTGATTTGCCGTTCTCTTTGGTGGTCAAAGCAGTAGCGATCTGATCCTTCACAACGCCGTCGACGATGACCTGAAAGCCGTCAGGCTTCGCAGGGGTTGAAGTTCCTGGACTTGAACCCGTGCTTGTTGAAGGCGTGCCGGAGTGATTGGAATTGTCCGAAGGAGTGCTTGCCCACTTTGCATACAGCGTCACATCGGATGTGACCGTATCCGCCGCGAAGTTCCAAGCGTTTGTTCCCGCTGCTTCTTTGTACCAGCCTGCGAATGTGTAGCCCGCTTTCGTCGGCGCTGGCGGAGCGCTGATGATCGTGCCGTTGTCCACATTGGTGATGCTGGAAACTGCACTGCCTCCCTGCGAGTCGAACGTCACGGTGTGTTGCACCGGTCCCTCTTTGACCGTTACCTTGCCAGGGGTCAACGTTTTGTCCATCTCAGCCCCGAATGCATCCAAGATTGAGAAAAACGTCGGCTCTCCTGTTTGCACCGTCAGTGCCTTATCACTTAACTCCGCTTCGTTCTTAATCTTGAAGCTGACGGTGAACAGCTTCTCTCCTGCAACAACTGGCGTATCGCCCGCATCGCTGTCTACCCATGCTGTCTTGAGCCAGCCTGCGTCGTTATCGTAATTGGAGTCGAAGTAATCTCCGGCATTTCCTGTAATGCCCGTTACTTCCAAGGCCTCCGCGTCAAAATCGATCTGTACGCTATAGGCTGCTATTCCGTAGGTGGAGTCGGCCACTGTAACCGGTACGTCCACCGTAGATCCAGGCGTTCCGCTCACCGATCCGATCTGAATCTGCGCCGCGTGCCGCGTCCACTTCGCGTGCAGCGTCACATCGGACGTCACCGCATCTTCTGTGAAGTTCCACGCATTCGTTCCCTCTGCTTCCTTGTACCAGCCTGCGAACGTAAAGCCGGCTTTCGTCGGCGCTGGCGGCTCGGTGATCGTCGTGCCGCTGTTTACGCCGGTCGCGTTCTCAACCTCGCTGCCTCCCTGAGAGTCGAACGTCACAGTATATTGCTCCTGCACCGTTACCGTCCATTTCGCGTACAGCGTCACATTGGACGTTACTGTATCTTCTGCGAAGTTCCACGCGTTCGTTCCCTCCGCTTCCTTGTACCAGCCTGCGAAAGTAAAACCCGCTTTCGTCGGTACCGGCGGCTCGCTGATTATCGTACCGCTGTTCACGTCGGCCATGCTCGCAACTGCGCTGCCTCCCTGCGAATTGAACATCACGGTATGTTTAACGCTCGCTGCCTTTACCGTAATTTTGCCGTCTACCACCGTTGTGGAGGCGATTTCTTCACC
The DNA here is from genome assembly GCF_018403225.1 of Paenibacillus sp. J23TS9. Taxonomy (NCBI): domain Bacteria; kingdom Bacillati; phylum Bacillota; class Bacilli; order Caryophanales; family Paenibacillaceae; genus Paenibacillus; species Paenibacillus sp. J23TS9. The sequence goes on from NZ_BOSG01000002.1 coordinate 661,748, forward strand.
CTCGTAGAGTTCGTGCTTGGGCACGGATAGCTCCAAATCGCCAGGCTGCGCAGAGTCCTTGATTTTAAAATGAAGGGTGAACACGTTTGTATCATCAATTAAAATCGGGTGGTCAACCAAATTAGCTCTTACATTGGCGATCCCCGTAATGGTGATATCCGTATCGAACGTATCGCCTTGACTGGCACCCAGTTCATTTGTAACTTCATTCCCGGACACCAGTTCGAGCGATGCAGCATCGAATCCGATGGAAATGTCGTACTGGTTGATCATATCCTCCGGTGTCAGAAACACCGGTATATCAACGAAATCTCCGGCATAACCTTCTTTGCTGCCTACCGTCATCGAGTTCGTCGCTATTTCCGAATCCGCATGACCTATCGTTCCGAAAGGCAATAACATAACGGCCGCCAGCATTGTCGAAATCCATTTTTTCCAACGCATTGAATCAACCCTTTCCCACGGCGGCGGCAAGAATCGCTTTGACATCCTCGTCGTCCCATTGTCCGTCGCCGTTCATGTCGAGCGCCTGCAATTGCTCCGGCGTCAGTGTAATCTTACCCTTGATGTATTTGGTCAACAAAAGCGCGTCCGCAGCCGTCACCTTGCCGTCGCCATCCGCGTCTCCCATGACAATCACCGTGTAATAGGCGGTATATACAACATCCGCGGTCACCGTCGAAGCGGCAACCTGTTGGCTGCTAAGCTTCGTGATGCCTCCATCGCTGCTCCATCCTGCAAAATGGTATCCCGCCTCTGGCGTGACCGTCGGAACCGCTGCCGGATGCCCGCCGATCGTTACCTGTTCACTCGTTCCGCTGATCGTTCCGTGATCTCCAGGCGCGTAGCTTACCGTTGCGATCTGCAGTGTAAGCTGTGCGCTTGCTTGTACCGAGAAGGAGCTCTCCCCATTATCGTTAACGGCCGTCACGACGAAGTAATAGGTCGTTCCACCCGCAAGCCCCTGAACTGTATAATGGTCGGTCGTGCCATCTACTGTCGCGATCGGATCGGGGCCGTACACCCCGCTGGCGGTGCCTTGATATATCTTATAATTCGCAACCCCGCTCCCCAAATTCCAGCTAAGCTCCGCTTCCCGATCTCCCGCAACCGCTTGTAGACCCTTAGGGGCTGCAGGCGGTTCCCGGCGCTCGGACACATAAATTTTCGAGACGTCGGACCATGCTAAATACATCGCGTTGTTCAAAGAGGCAAAAGAAGTAACGTTTCCGAGATTCGTGTCCGCAAGTCCCTGGTCCGCCGGGCTCCAATTCGTGCCGTCGTATTCCTCGACCCGGAGGTTCCACTGGAACCCTTGCGAATTCACATCGTTCCAAACGGCAACCAGCTTCTGATTATATACAAATAAATTCGGGCTTTGCGATTGAACCCCCGCCGGTTTATCCAAATTGCCGCTGCCGACAGGGCTCCAGGCACTTCCATCGAAGCTGCTTACCTTCAACTGAGCGGGATTGTTATCTCTCCACACCGCGTATAACAGCCCGTTATAGGCTTGCAGAACCGGGCTTCCTGCCGATGTCGTCGTATTCGTAATCCCCAAATTTCCCGATACGTTCGCCCAAGTGACACTTCCTGCACCCTTGATTGTTCTTTTCATGACGGGGATATAAGTGTAATACGGGCTGTCCGCCATTTGCTCGCTCCAGGTTAAATAAAGATCGTCTTGATAGACTGCGAGCCGCGGCCCAAATGCCACTCCGTTTGAAACGAATGTCATATCCACCGCTTCGCTGCTCCAGACGCTGCCGTTATATTTTTTCACTTGAATTTTCCGGCCCAGGCTCCCGTCCGAAGTACCTATCCAAGTCGCATACAAATCATCTTGATAAACGAGGAGCACCGGCATTTCACCTCTGCCGCTGCCGCTTACCGGATTGTTTCCACTCGTAGATACCCATCCGTTCCCACAGTTTTTCTTGGCCATAATCTGATTGAACGGATACCCCCCCATGGATGAGGTTTCTGCTTCCGTCCAGATGGCGTACAAGCAACCCTGATATACTGTAAGCGAAGGACTGCTTGCACTGCTGCTCGACATGGAGTTCAGGCCGCTCCCGTCATCAGCCGCCGACCACTGACTGCCGTCCCACTTCATTACTCTTATTTCTGTTTCCTGCTGCATCGGGTTATTCATATATTCCTTTTGCTCTGACCATGCCGCATACAAATGGTTGTTCCAGGACGCGATGCTCGGTCCCCTTGCGTTAGAGTTCGCACTCGACCCCGCACTGAGCCCGCCCCGGTCGATCGGCTTCCATACGACTCCCGGGGCGGCGGAAGCTTGTCCCGGCACCGCCAGCAGTTGGAGAATCGCCCCGAACAGCATGACCAGGCTTATAACGACGGATATGACCGCCCTGCAAGCAGTGTTGTTCCTCTTCTGTGCGTTCATGTCTGACCCCCTCTTTCCGAATGTATATTACGGACCTCATGGTCATGAGATCGCCCGCATCTGAGTTTCATTGTAATTAGCAGCTCTCAACATTTTCACAACATTTCCCCATAAAACGACAAAAAAAGCCTTCAAATGGGTGTCTGAAGACTGTTTTCTCTACATTTTCTGCGATTGTTTGTCTGCTACTTCTGTCCCACTCGCCTCGCTCTATTCTCCCTTCTGCTCCATCTGCACCATCAACGCCCGCACCCGGCGAACGCCATCCTGATCCCCAGCCTGGCCTAAGCAATCCGCCAACAAATCATAGTAATTCAGCCGGCTTGGCTCCAATTCGATCAATTTCCAGAGCATCTGCACGCGGGATTCATTCGGTACCCGTTCGAGCGCTGCATTCATGAAGGACATCATGGCCGAGCGAAGCTCCATCCGGTAGGAATTAGCCCATTCGTAATGCTCCATTTCCAAATAATCGCCGCCGCTGTACAACTCAAGCATGTCCTCGGCTTTGGTTGCAGCATCTCCGTCCTTCAGCATCCCAAGCAGCTCCTCCAGGTCGCTGTGGATAGCCGACGGATCAATCCAATACCGCTCGTCACCGTAATTCACGAATCCGTCGTAGCCTTCCGCCTTAAATAGGCTCCGCAAGTAATAAAGGGACGTATGCAACAGCTTTTGTCCACGTTCCGCCGGATCATCCGGCCATAAATATTCCAGAATCGCGTATTTGTATACCGGCCGGCTCCGATGATGCCAAAGCAGCGCAAACAGCTCCTTCGTTTTCTTGGTGCGCCATGTCAATAGCCGGCCGTCTGGAGCGTACAGTTCCATACTACCCAACACTTTGAGCGACAGCTGCGGCTTATCTTCCGCGTGTCTTTCCGGTCCATCCGCCAACCTGGCGGCACTCAGCATGTTCCCATCCATAGAGTCCCCGCTCCGAATCTGCCTTTTGGCCTGCCGGTCCGCATAACGGGATAGCGTTCTAGCTAGCTTGTCCTTGGCGACCGGTTTAAGCAAATACCCGATGGCGGAGGTATCGAACGCATCAATCGCATACTGGTCGTGGGCCGTCACAAAGATGATTTCAGCATCCGGAGAGCATGCTGCCAGCGCTCCTGCAGCCTCCAGCCCGCCCACTCCAGGCATTTCGATATCCAGAAAAATCAAATCCGGTTGGAGATCGCCGCAGCGTTCAATCGCTTCGGTAACCAGTTGAAACCTGCCGACGACCTCCACATCGCCAACTTCGTTCAGCATGATGTCCAAGACATCCAGCGCGATCTCTTCGTCGTCAATCAGAATGGCTCTCCACATAACGCCCCTCCGTCAAATAAATCGTGATTCGAGTTCCTTCACCTAAGCGGCTTTGAATGTCCAGATTCCATCCATACCTCATTTGCAGCCGGCGGTTCACATTTCCGATCCCGATGCCGCCAGACTTTCCTAGTTCCAGCTCCCTAAGCGTGCTTTCGTCCATTCCGGCTCCGTCATCCTCTACAACGATCTCAACGCCACGATCACCGCGGCGGACGATGATATCCACCGTTCCTCCTTCGGGCTTCTGCCCTATTCCGTGACGGACGGCATTTTCGACAATCGGCTGAAGGGTAAGCGGCGGCAGCATGGTGCGCGCATGCTCATCGATCTTATAGCGGACAACCAGCCGCTGGCCGAAACGAAGCTGCTCAATCGCAAGGTAGGCTTGTACCAGCTCCAACTCCCTTTCCAGCGGGACCAATTCTCCCTGAAAAACAAACGTGAACTTGGCGCGTAGATACGTAGTCAAATGCTGAATTGTCTCCCTCAGCTTGTCCACATTTTTGTAGCTGAGCCCGACCAGCGCATTGAGACTGTTGTACAGGAAATGCGGGGATATTTGGGCCTGCAAAAAATCCATCTCCCGCCGTACCGCGAGCGACGAAGAACTTTTCATCGCCAGAAGCGACTGCACCCGGGCCCGAAGTTCCGCCAGTTGAAATGGCTTTTGCAAAATATCGTTGGCCCCCGCCCCAAAGGCGGCCAAAATATCGCGCGTCTGTCCCGAAGCGGTCAGCATCAGCACCGGAAGCTCTGCCAGCCCGTGCAGCGCGCGGATTTCGCGGCAAATGTCGAGTCCCGACACGCCGGGCATCATCAGATCGAGCAGCACCAGATCCGGCTGCTTTCGCCTCAGTGCTGTGAGTGCCTCGGCACCGCCGGACGCCGTCATATACGTATGGCCCATGGAAGCGATGGCGTCCATAGCCACTTTCAGATTGGAAGGCTCGTCGTCGACGATCAAAATATGGAAAGTCTCTTCCACGCCCCCAAGGGCAGGCGAGAGAGGAGCAGTTGGTATCCGGTTGTTCACGATCTCCTTGCATCCCTCATTCCCGGGGAATTCCATCTCCGCTATACGTTCGACTTGTTCTACGGCTGCTGCAGCCTCGTGCGTTCCGCTCCAGGCCAACGGCAGCGTAAAGGTAAACCGCGAGCCTCGGCCAACCGCAGACTCGACCTGCATGTGCCCACCTTGCAGCTCTACCAGCTGCTTAGATATACTGAGCCCAAGGCCGATGCCATCGCGCGAATGGGAGCCCTCCTCATCATGTTGAAAGAACGGCTGAAACAGCTCATCCATAATATCTGCCGGAATCCCCCTCCCGGTGTCACTGACGGAAACGGCCAGCAGTTCTCCCTGTATCTCCGCCGAAATCGTGACGGTTCCCCGGTCTGTGTACTTTAGCCCGTTCTCCAGCAAGTTGTGCAAAATTTGTCTCAGACGGTTCTCATCGGCCAATACCAGCGGCAGCGCGGGAGGCAGCTCGCACACAAGCCGGACGCCGCTCTTGATCGGCGAGATCGACAAGGTTTCCAGGACGAAGCGCGTCGACACGTACAGATCGACCGGCTTCAGCTGCACTTGGAACTGCCCGTACCGGATCCGGTTCATATCGAGGATATCATTCACCAGTCCGGCAAGCCGCCTCCCGATCAGATGCAACAGCCGAACGTTCTCGCGGTGCTCTGCTGCAAGCGGCGATTCCTTGTTTTCCAGCAGTACTTCCGACAGATTAATGATGCCGTGCAAGGGCGTGCGAAGCTCATGCGACGTTTTTGCCAAAAACTCATCCTTTTGCCGGTCATGGATCAGCAGCTGTTCGGCCAGGCGTTCGCTCCGTAGAAAGGCTCCCCGAATCCGGTCCGTCATCAGGAACGACTGCGACAGCACGACCAGCAGAAGCGTAACGATGATGTAATAAGGACTATCCAGCGCCAGCTGGTAACGAGTCTGGGCAAACACCCAGCTGATAATCAAAAAGAACACGCCAAGCAAAATATAAAAAATCTGGATTCCCTGATGACGATTGCGGAAAATCGAGGCGAAGATAAACCCGAAGGCCACAATCTGCAAAATAACACCAGGCCACAGCAGAACCAGCAGAAAATCATTCGGAAGACCGGCCAGCAAAGCCAGATAGGCAAAGGAAGCCCATTGGAATGCCCTGAACCAGTGGCCGCTTCTGTCAGTTAAATAGATGCGTACATAATGAATAAAGAACAGAATGGCCAGATACGGGAGGATGAACAGAAGCTTTTGCAGCAATAGAAAGGACATGGACGGAACCAGATTCCCCATAATAATTTCGTTATCGATGCTGAAAAAAAGCCCCAGTGCCAAACAGAACAAGCTGAAAAATATCAAGTATGGCTCCCGCCGCCACTGCCTGAACATCCCGGCAAAATAAATGCCAAAAGACAGCAGCGTAGTCATGACGATCACGTCGGCTATGCGGGCGCTATCCCGCCGGTCCATGACATCGGCCGACAACCCGAACTCAGGTGCCTGCACGAGTCCTCCTTGCAAATATCGGTAGCTTGACACCTGAATGATAATATCGATTTCCCGGCCGTTTGTCTCGACCGATCCAAAGAACGGAACATTGCTCGGCATAAAACTGTTATCCGACAAGGCAGGCTGCCCAGTGCCTCCAAGTTCCTTACCGCCCATGTAAATACGGCTCGACATCCGAATTTTTTTGGCTCGAAGGCCATAATCCCCCATGTCGCTCACCAAAAGCCGCAGCCGGTACGTTCCGGCCCCGTAGCCGTCGTCCGACACCTTACCTTCCCAACCTCCAGGGACGGAGAGAAAACGCCGCTCCGGCTGCTGTTCCGTTCCCCGTTCGGCGGGATCGGTGAAGTCCTGAGGCGTCATCAGCCGATCCTTGTAAAATTCCCATTCACCTCGAAGGGGAATGATCCCTTGCTGCACAAAGTTCCACTGCCTGGCATCCAGCACGCCTTTACGCGCTTCCGGGTAGCTAACGTTTGGATGAAGCCATTCATAAATGAAGACAGAGGTCGCGACGGCAAATACGGCGACCATGACGATCAAACCTGATAATTGCTTTTTCATAGGCTGCAAGTTCCTTCCTGCCATAGGAAACAGATTCAAAGAGTATAATCATTGCACAAAAAGCATGATTCAAAGCATTTGAACCATCCATTTCTTCCCACAAAAGCTGAATTAAACCCTATCATACCATGCCTACCCGGCTCTGTTATACATGTCTGCTGCATCGGAAGAAGCCAGGCACGATCCCGATTACGCTTTGGAATCATTCCATCCCAGCATGTCTTTGGCCACAGCCGAAGCGCCAGCTACGAGAAAAACCACCGCCCCTCTTCAGATGAGGAATGCGGTGGTTTTTCAGTTTAGAAGATATTTAGGATAAAGGAAATATAATGGCTGGCATTGCCTTATTTTTTATCGAGCTGGATGCTGAACGAAGAACCGGCATCCCCCGCGAAAACGATCGTTCCGCCCTTAGGCAGGACGACTTGGTTCGAGCCGCTGACTTCGCTCATGTTCACGCAGTTCCCCGCGGCGTCATAGACCACAAATCCGCCTTCGACCGGCAGCCTTACGGTCATCGTCTTGCCCGCTGCCGCAGCAGGGACCGTGAACCATCTGGCGTAGCCGTCATCCTTCACTGTTACGGTCGACTGTTTGCCTTGGTACAGCGGTTTGACCAGATCCTCGCTGACGAACAGGCTTCCCGCCGTTTCCAGGTACTCAGCGCCATCCTTTTGGTAGAAGCTGTATCCGGCCGTATCCCGGCCGCCCATACCAGGAATTTGCAGGCTGCTTACCGCCGTGTCCGGTCCGGTAATTTTCTTGTCGTTCAAATATCCTTGAAAGTCCTTAGTAAGCTTCATTTCGAGCGTCGGTTTCATCAAGTACATGACTGACGTGTATTTCTCGTTGACCGGGTAATAGGTTTTGCCTTCCCGCTTCGACCAAGCAGCGGCCGTTTCCTTCGTCAGTGGGTTACTGTCCAGCTTCTGGGCGAGATAATGGGACATCGCCACTTGCCCGAGCTCAGGTACCGTGCTGTATTGGCGAACCCAAAGGTAGGTTAGGCCGTTCGATTCGGTCACGAAGCTGAGCTTCGCTGTCCCTGCTTCGTCCACAAATGTTCCGTCCGTGGTGTACACGTACTTCTCTGCCGGATATTCCGGCACATTCGGCACCGTGACGGACATGATTCCATCTTTCAGGCCAACCTTGACGAGCTGTCCCGTGGAGCCGTAATATCCGGCGACCTTCTTCATGTCCTCCGGCAGGCTGACCGGAACCGGTTTGCCGAACGATTTATCCGGCTTAATTTCCTTGATGGCCCCTTTTTCTTTCAGCGCTTCAAGCAGAATTTGGGTCGCCAGAAGCTGGTTCGTCGAGCTGCTGCCGCCCGAGGATACGACAGCCGCGGCCATGTCCTGCTCCGGAAGGACGATCAGCGAAGCATGATACAAGATCGTGTCCCCGCCCTTCACCACAGCCTGGATGCCGTAATCATTAAACGGATACAATCTTACGCTGTCCCAGCCGAGGCCATAATCAAAGGAGTTGTCCGCGTCTTTAGGCCACAGTCCTTTTTTATATTCGGACTGTCCCATGGCTTCCACCGACTTGGCAGAGAGAATGCCCGGTTTCTGACCGGTAAAGATTTGCGAGAACCGTGCCATATCTTCCGCCGTGGAATAAATGCCTCCCGTTCCGATGACATTCACCGTTTCATTCGGCAGCTGCTGCGGAATCGTAGGATAATACAGCCCTGCGGTTTTAGCCGTATCTACCATATCCTGCGAGGTTTTTGTATCGTTCATGCCCAGCGGCTCAGTGAAATATTGGTGCACAAAGGCGGTAAACTTCATTCCGCTTACGCGTTCCACCAAAATCTCCGCCAACGTAAAGCCGTCGTTACAGTAGACCGAGAAGGCGCCAGGATCGGCCTTCAAGCTTTGCTTGGACAGCTGCTCCAGCAGCGTGTCGTGGGCGTAAGGGTCCGAATCCTCGAACAAAAATGCGTTGTTCAAGCTGGAACCCTGAATCCCGGAGGAATGGTTCAGAAGCATGCGCGGAGTGATTTGCTTGTAACGCTCATCCTTCATTTTGAAATCCGGTATGTACTGTACTAGCGGGGTATCCAGGTTGATCTTCCCCTCGTCGGCCAGCTTCATGACAGCAGAGGTGGTGAACATTTTGCTCGTCGAGCCGATGCCGTACATCGTGCCCGGTGTAAGCGGAGTCTTCCCCTTTTCGTCATTTTTCCCGGCTTGGCCGGATACGGTGATCTTTCCCTGATCGATGAGCGCGTACTGAACGCTGACCGTTCCATACTGCTCGGTGAGCAGTGCCGCCTTTTTCGCCGCGAGTGCTCCCAGCCCTTGGTCGGGAATCGCTGCTTCCGTGCCGGACGCCATCGCCGCGGTTGGAACAAGCGGCGTTAATATCAGCGCGGCTGCCAGAAGCCATGCCATTCTTTTCTTCATAAATGAACCTCCTTTTATTGGGTTACACTGTAGTACGTTTTGGACCCTAATTTGGTTCAGTTTTCCAACAAAAAAAGGAACTTCGTCTCATACCGCAGTCCAATCTAGGACCAGCCGTCTATCGGGAAAACGGTGGAAAATGCCTATCCGCTGACTTCAAAAAGGCAGCCGCCCGAGGCTGCCTTTCTCGCCGCATGCAGCTCCCGGGCGATGCGGCGTTACATGACGTAAGTCCACCAAAGGCGGCCTCAGCTTTAATACACCCGAATTTCCACCAGCTCCCCGCACGGAGCGCCGTTCGTCTCTTCGATGACGATGCGCAGCACATCGGCCAAGACCGGCTCCTTCATACGGATGCGATTGCTTCTACGCCGATTATCCCCAACTGATGTTGCAACACGCCACTGCCCTTGAACCCGGGCCTCGATCCGGTACGACTTCACCAGCTCGGGAATGATATCGAATGACGTACGGTGATGATGAAGGTTGATCAGGTCCTCGTTCACGTCATCGTTCCACGTCAGCATGATTTCCTTCATCGATATTTCATGCTCCCAAGTCAATTGCAGCCAAGCCTCGCGCTCAGGCCCGATCGGCTCGGATGTCCACAGATTCGGACCGCCGAATGGCCGTTTGTATCCACCGACTGCCTTCTCCGGCGCATAGGCTTCTGTTCTGCCCTTGACCTTAAAGCAGAAGGGCTGACGGACCGCCGCCTTCATACTCCAAGCCACGACGGGTTGATTCTCATCGTGCTCCTCCAGATTGGCCGATGCATTAGGAACTGCCCCCTTCTCAAAAGCGAGGATGCCGGTAAGCGGTTCGGCCGCCCGGTACAAGCTGACATCCGGATTCTCGCGGATGATGACAAAGGCATTCTGCGGCGCATCCGGCGCCCAATGGAGCGGCAGGGATATCCACTGCGCCTCGCCCTTGGAAACCGTCGTCTCCGCTTCAGTTATCTTCGAATGCGGCACGTAGTTCTCCGGACGGCCGGTGTCCCATAACTCTACGGTAAGCCGGGTATCCCCGGCCGCGTCTACGAGCAGCTCCAGCCTTTCGACCGCCGGGTCAACCGGGAACAAAATCGCGGCATCACGCTCCAGCCGGGTTGCCTCATGCGGTTTATCCACACTGATGCTGCTTCGAAACGATGATGCCGAAACCTGCGCCAGGCGGGCCAGGTCCCGTTCGTCTTCATGCCGCAGACCGATGACGGAAGCGTCCTGGCGCAGCAGCGTCTGCTGCAGCTCTTGTAGATGTGAGTGGTAGATCTCCCTCGGAGATACGCCCTTCGCGGCGCACAGCGAAGCAGCGGTACCGGCCGCTTCTCCCATAACCGCGCAGGTTGCCATGACGCGCGTCGTGCCGAATGCCACGTGGGAAGCGCTGATGTTGCGGCCGGCGAACAGTAGATTTCCCACGTTGGCCGAGTACAGGCTACGGTATGGAATATGATAGTTACCGTCTGCATGCATATGCTTGGAACCACTGGCTTCGGCATACATCCCCTGCGGGGGATGCAGATCGATGGACCAGCCGCCAAAGGCGATCCGGTCATGGAACGGCTCCTGCGCGATGATATCGTTCTGGTTCAGCACATAATCGCCGACGAAACGGCGGTATTCCCTTTTTCCCGGGATGGAGCCGACCCACTCCAAAGTCATGCTTTCGGCCTCAAACTGCCCCGAATTTTTGATATAGTCCCAAATGCCGTAAATGACAGACCACAGCTCGTCCCGGATCACTTCATTATCATGGACCGTATCCAGCTCACCGCCCCACTCGATCCACCAATAATGGCAGCCCGAGTCGCCGCTGCGGATCACTCGCTTGATCGGGATTGGCGTCTGCTCGATGTCCTTGGCAAAGGAAGGCGGCATGAACCGGACCGGATGCCCCGCGTCCTTCGTGTAGAATAGCAGCGTACTGCCCAAGGTAATGCCGTCCGCTTCCTCCGGCGCCCACGCTTCCCCGTATTCATGGGAGGCTTCCCGGCCGATCCGGTGCCGTGCACCCGCCATGAAGCCGACGAGGCCGTCGCCGGTGCAATCCAGGAAGACCGGGCTTTCCAGGCGGATGCGCCGCTCGGAGCCCATCATCCAGCCGGTCACTGACCGGATCATCCGGTTCTCCTCCGGACCGTCCGCTTCGACTTCATGTACATCGGTATTCAGCAGCAGCGTGATGTTCGGCTCCGCCTTGACCGCTTCCAGGATAACCAAATCCCACAAATACGGATTGCCATCCGGATTGCGGTACTGGTTCTCCACGAACAGCTCACCCAGGATGCCGGTCTCCCGTGCATACCGGTTGATGCCGTGCGCGGTCGCCCCGCACACCCATACCCTTACTTCGCTGCTCGAATTGCCTCCCAGAACCGGGCGGTTGTTCACGAGCACGACCTTGCTGCCGAGCCTTGCTGCCGCAATGGCGGCACATACGCCTGCCAGTCCGCCGCCGATCACGGCCACATCGCTTTGCATCGTCTCCGTTTTCATTCTCTCACCCTTTCACCGCAGAGTTGGTCAAGCCTTGAATAATGTAGCGCTGGCCGATCGCGAACACGACGATCATCGGGATAATGCCCGCAGACGCCGCAGCCATCATGCCATTGTAATCCACCGTATTTTCCAGGATAAAATTCTGAAGCCCAAGCGGAATAGTATATAGCCGCTCGTCGATCAAAAAGACCAGCGCATTCTCGTAATCGTTCCACTGCCAGGAGAAATCGATGATAGCCAAGGTGGCCAGCGCCGGTTTGGCGAGCGGAAGAATAAGACGGAAGAAAATCCGGAAATGCCCCGCTCCGTCGATAAAGGCCGACTCGGAAATCTCATGGGGAATGGACAGGAAGAACTGGCGCAGCATAAACACGCCGAAAATTGTAAACATGCCGGGCAGAATCAACGCCAGATGCGTATTGTATATGCCGGCCCATTCAAACATGATGAACTTGGGCACGAACAGCACCTGCGGGGGAATCATCATCATGGATAAATAGAGCATAAACAGGGCATTTCTCCCCTTGAATTCGATCCGGGCGAAGCCGTATGCCGCGAAAGCGGACAGGAACGTGGCTCCGACCATGCCGATGAGGGCGATTTTCAGCGAGTTCAGGTAATAGGCACCGAAGCTCTTCGGTCCGCTCCACACCTTGAGATGATGCTCCCAGGTCGGATGCGAGGGAATCCACTCGATCGGGTATTTGAATACCTCGGCCGGGGTTTTCAGTGACGTGCTGATCATCCATAAAAAAGGCATAATCATCACGATGGCCAGCGCCAGCATAATCAACGTCACCAGCAGCCGGCCCGGCGTGCCGGCCAGCAGTCGTTTTTTGAGTTCCATGATGCTTCAGGCCTCTCTTTCTCTTAATAATGGACCCAACGTTTTTGCCCGATCCATTGGACCGCAGTGATGATCAGGATGATGATGAACAGCGCCCACGAGATCGTGGCAGCATAACCCATGTCGTAATACCGGAAAGCATTCTGATAGACGAACAGGGACAGGATGGTCGTACTGTTTCCGGGACCGCCCTGCGTCGTTGCCTGAATGATGCCGAACGTTTTGATCGTCATGATCATGCCGGTTACGAGCAGCAGGAACGTCGTGGGACTAACGAGCGGCCACATGATTTTGCGGAGCAGCTGTCCCGGCCGTGCGCCGTCGATTTTCGCGGCTTCCAGAAGCTCAGGCGACACCTCCTGCAGCGCGGCCAAATAGATGATCATGTTATAGCCCATCAGAAACCAGATCCAGATGATATCGATGGCGAACATCGAAGTTGTCGTGGTGGACAGCCATCCCGGCGGATGCTCGATGCCAATGCCGCGGAGGAACCCGTTGATCGGCCCCTGCTTCGGCTGAAACAGCAGCATCCAGACAAAAGCCACGGCTACCCCGCTCGTGATGTACGGCATGAAGTATAGGGCTCGCAGCAGTTTTTTTAAATAGATCCGCTGGTTCAGGATGACCGCGACCACGAAGCCGAGCGCGATCGACACCGGCACCGCTACGAGGAAGAGGACCGTATTCTTCAGCGACAGATAAAACAGCTTGTCGTGCAGCATCCGGATGATATTATCGAAACCGACGAACCCGACCTTGGGATTCATGAATTTGTAATCCGTGAAGACGAGGCCCAGGGAATATGCGGCCGGTATGAGAAAGAACAACAGCACGCCGATCATGCTGGGCCCGATGAAGACATAGCCCAGCCTGCGCTGCCTTCTCATCCAATGGTTGTTCATGCGTTTTTCCCTCATTTCTTGATTTGATGTCCTCAGTCTAGCAAGCCGGGACGTATCGCAGAAGGAACAAAACCATCGTCTTCATATCACAAAATGATGCAAAAAAAACGCCGTGCAGCTTACCGCATGGCGCTTGGTCATCAAATTGTTCTATCTAGAATGAAAAAGGGACGGCCGTCAAGCTTGGCCGTCCCTTGTCTTCAAGCGCATGTTTCGCCTCTGCAGCGAAAAGTTACTTTTGCGGATTGGATTTCAAATATTCGTTATGCCGTTTGACCATCTCCGCCACCGTCGCGTCGAGGTCTTGGGCTCCCAGAAAGTACTTTTCGTATTCCTGCGAGCGCAGGTCCATAACTTCCTGTGGAACGGTACGGACGAAGGTCGGCGTCTTGTTGTCGAACATGACGTACATCAAGGATTCCTGATCGTAGGTATCCCCTTTGTCACCCAGCATGCTTTTCATCGCGGCACCCTGATCCGAATCCTTGGATGCAGGCAAGCGTCCTCCCGCCGCCATCGGCGCCATGCCGCCGTCCGCGTACCATTTCAGAAACTCCCATGCTTCCTTTTGATGTTTGGACTTGGCATTGATCGAGATATAATCGCCCAAACCGCCGCGGGTCACGTAGTTCGCCGCATCTTCTTCCAGTCTCGGCACCGGCGCGAACGCGATTTTGAAATCGCGCGGATAATCGGTGAAGTTGTTGGAGCTGCGAAGCAGCCATGCCCCGATGTTCAGCATCGGCACTTCACCGCTGAGGAACATTTGCTCAACCGGCATTTTGGACGTCAGCTGCTCGCCGAGCGGCGGCGTCGTTTTATCGTCCTTCATCATGCTGTTCAAGGACTCCAGCCATTTGCGTACCAGTGGGTGATCCAGGTTGGATGTCCCGTCTGCTTTGGTATAGCCCTCTTTGGCGAGCACCGAGTCGATTGGATCGACATACGGCTCAGTGTTCTGAATGAAGCCGTATCCTTCGCCTTTTTTCAGCTTTTTGGCGTATTCCATCATCTCTTCCCAGGTCCAATCCTTCGGAACCGGGAGATTGGCCGCATCCAGGGCGTCCTTGTTCAGCGCAACGAAAAACGAGCTTTTCGTCGTCGGCACGCCGTAATATTTGCCGTCGATCTTCCAGCCTTCGGCTTCCGGCCCCATTTTCTCATCGATATTATAGTCGGTAAATGTGCTCAGGTCGGCTGCAACCCCCGAGGTGACCCGTTTCGTCGCCTGCGAAGCCGAATAATTGACGAACAGGTCCACGTCCTGGCCGGTCATAATCGCCGTATCCAGCTTCAGGTTACCTTCATCATCGTTCACGTACCGTACGTACTCCACTTGAATGTCCGGGTGATCTTTGTTCCAGGAGTCCATGACCTCCTGCGGCCCGGCTTCCGGCGGAACACCGCCCCACATTTTCAGTTTGACGGCGCCGCTTGATGATGCAGTCTTCGCATCGCCCGCCGTCCCTTCAGCTTCCCCTTTGCTTCCGCTGCCGGAGCAGCCCGACATCATGGCCGCGATCAGCGCCAACGATACGAATCCCGCCAGCCAACCTTTTTTTCTCAATTGAAGCCCCCCGCATCAAAATAGGAATTGTTTGTTGCAGCTCAAGGATAGCAAAGCGGCGGGTCACGCCGTAAGTAACAGAATCATGATATCCATGGAACAGATATACGCAGTTGGGGGGCTTATCATGGGCCCGCAGAGATGCATTTTGTTCTATTGCTTCATCCGGTACTGGCTCGGCGTCATCCCCGTCATCCGCTTGAAAATTTTAATGAAATAGTTATCGTTCATGAACCCGACGTTCTGGCAGATCCGATTGACCGGAAGGTCCGTCGTCGTCAGGTATTCGATGGCCTTCTCGACCCTCGTCCGGTGCAGGTAGTGGATCAGCGTCTCCCCGGTTTTCTTTTTGAACAGGGCGCTGACGTAGTTTTCCCCCATCATGACATAGCGGGCGAGCGATTTGAGCGTAATGTCCTGGTCGTAGTTTTGCTGGATATAGTCCATGATTTTATTCACTTCGGGGTGGGTGATCTTCTTCTCCCTGGCAGCCGCAGCCGGACGAACCGGACTCTCGGCCGGGGAACTCTGGGCCGACAGCTCCCTGCTGACCTTCACCAGCGTCTCCCGCAAATCCTTGACGCTCATGGACAGCTTCAAAATATAATTGGACGCGCCGTATTCCATCGCTCTGCGCATCGATTCGAAATCGCCGATGCAGGTCAGCATGACAAACTTGGATGCGATGCCGGCTTTCCGCGTCTCCTGCAGCAGCTCCAGGCCGTCCATCTGTGGCATGACAATGTCGCATAGCACCAGATCCGGCGGATCGTCCTTGATCATCGGCAGAGCCTCCATGCCATTGCTTGCCTCGCCGGCCAGCGTAAACCCCATCTCCTCCCACCGAATGATCTCCTTGACCGATTCCCTCACGAACGTTTCGTCTTCAACCAGCAGTACCTTCCACATATGCATTCACCCCTTCGCAGTTCACTAGATGATATCGGATTGCCGTGCATTTTCGTAAGGCTCGGACAGCAGCACCGGCAAATGCATGCGGCACAGCGTGCCCTGCTCAAGCGAAATGATCTCAAGCTCGCCCTTGTCCTTGAACAACAGGCGCAGCCGCTCCCGCACGTTCTGCAGCCCGATGCTCGGACGCTTTCGTCTTTCACCGCGATTGCTGCCGGACTGCTCGACCCCGGCGCCATTGTCCTCGACTTCCAGCGTGAGCCGGTCCGGCAACAGCGGACTGCGTCCCATCCGGATCAGAATCCGCCCGCCTTCCGCCATATTGCCGATGCCGTGCTGAATCGCGTTGTCCACCAGCGGCTGCAGGCTCAGCTTCGGCACGAGCGCGTAGATCAACTCCTCATCATAGCTGAACTCCACTTGAAAGCGGTTCCCATATCTCACCTGCTGAATATAGAGGAACGCGCGTGTAAGCTCAATTTCGTCGCGGAGATGAATCAGGTCTACGTCGGAATTGAGACTCGTCTCCAGCAGCTTCCCGAGGGACAAGCAAATTTCCACGATCTCTTCGTTACCGCCCCGAAGTCCGATCCACTTCATCGTATTGAGCGTATTGAGCAGGAAATGGGGGTTCATCTGAGCCAGCAGCATTTGAAAATGCACCGCGTCCTTCTGCCTTTCCTCAACTCGCAGCCGCTGAATGAGTCCGTTCATATCGACCATCATCGTATTGAACGTTCGCGTAAGTTCCAAAATTTCGCCCTTGTAGCGTTTCTCGGGCAGCCGGATCCGAAGATCCTTGCGGACCGCTTCCTTCATCTTTCGCTGCATATGGGACAGCGGCCTCGTAAATGCATGGGCAATCATGAACGCAACCGCAATAAAAGCAGCGGTAATGACATAAAAGGTCACGAAATACTGCTTCTTCAGCGTTTCGATCTCCCCGAACAGCAGCTGGAGCGGAATCCGGTCCACGAGGTACCAATCCAGGGAAGACAAATAGCTGTAGTTGACGAGCGAATCGGACTGCTGATCCGTCCAATGTCCGCTCTGCGCCAGGTTCGCGATTTCCTGAACGGCTTCCGGGGACAGCGAAGAATCAGGAATCGACCTGGCGATCAGCTCACCGTTACGGGTCATGATGAAGTAGGCCTGATCACTCTCGGATTTTTGCAGCATGGATTGGAACCAGAACGAAAAATCGATACTGATGCGCGCCAGACCGTAAGCCCGGTTGCTGCGGTCACGCAGTTCGGCGTACAGGGACAGTAAAGTCGGACTTTTGCTGATATCCCTGGATACGTAATTGGCATCGTCGGACACCCAGAGATAGTTGGTCTTGGCCTCCCTCAGCGTCTTGAACGACGGATTCGAAACAATCTGGCTGTAGTTCAAGGACTTATTCGGCGGGTAGGATGTATACACATGTCCGCTGTTATCGAGCAGCGTGAAATAGACGGACGGATTGTACAGGAAGAAGCTGTTGTTGAGCCCTTTGAATTTATCCTCCATCAACTCCTTGTTGTCCAGGACCGAACGTTCCTCCGGCTTCTGAAGGATACGCCTCATTTCCGAATCCTGCTCCAGGAAGATCAGCGTTTTGAACGCGATGCTGAGCTGATCCTCAAGCGAACGGTGCAGATTGTCCAGCTGCTCATGACTCTGCTCGCTGATTTTATTTTGGACGAGCGATTCGATTTTTTGGTAGTTGTACAAGTTCAACACGCTGAACGGAAGCAAAATAACGAGCGCGAACACGGCAAATAACCGATATTTCAGCTTGTGGGGAATGAGGTGGCTGAGCCATTTCCGCATCACGAGAACTCCTTTTCACTCTTGGTGCTCCCATTATATCTCACCCCTTGTCTGTAATTAACAATGTTCGTGCAATAGCGTAAAAATGTAGTGTCTCAAGTCGGTCAATTGCATCAAATTGTTCTATTGACACGAAAGGTGCTCCATTTTCCATAAAAAAAAACGGCGCCAAATGCAGCGCCGCTTTCCTAACCTTCGCCTGTTCGTTTCTCAACTGCCTCCAGTCAGTGACGGGCAAGATCCGATCGATCTTTAAATTCCTATTCATGATTCCTACTCTTCGAACCAGTCGGGGAAATGCTTCCGCAAATAGTCCAGCTTGATCTCCGTGTGACCGGCGCCTCCGCCTTCATGCCCGTTAAACGGATAAATGACGATGTCTTTGCTGCTTGCGATCCGGTTATAGGTTGCGAAGTACATTTGCGGCGGACATGTTTCATCCTTCAGCCCGACACTGGCTAACACCCGGCAATGGATGCGGTCCGCCAGGTTCATCGTATCAAAATAACTCAGGTTATCCATCACGAGGTCGGTTTGCTCCGGGTGTTTGTTCAGATATTCGGCTACCGCCGCGAAAGCGCCGTGATTGCCTTCGATTCGGCAGACGAGGTTGCTGTTGCTCGGCACGTCCACCATGGAGAGCACTGGTCGGTCGTCCAAAGCCGATACCGCCGTACCGAGCGCTCCGCCTTGGCTGCCGCCTTCGATGACGATTTTCGAAGCGTCGATATCCTCCTGGGCGCAGGCAAAGTCAATCGCCTTCAATGCATCCATATAAGCATACCGGTAATAGTATTCCCATTTGTTATGTACGCCTTTGCTGGCTACATTCGCCGTATACCCGTGGGAGTAAGAAGCGTTGTTGCCCGTCCGTCCGCCCTGGTCGCGGCAGTCCACGGACAATACGGCCATCCCCATCATCACCCAGTGCATCAGCTCAGAGGGCTTGCCCCTGCTGCCATTAAAGCCGTGATAATGGATCAGGCACGGGTATTTCTCTTTTTTCACGAATGCCGGAACGATCAGCCAGCCGTGAATTCGAGTCTCATCCATCCCGAAATAGGAAATTTCGTATACCTTCGCATGGCTGGCCGGATAATCGACCCGATCCCTGCGCGGATCAAGCGGGACTTCTTCCTTGGCCTGCTTAATGGTCGTCTCCCAGAACTCGTCAAAATCATCCTGCTTGGTAAGAGGGGGAAGATAGCTGTACAGCTCCTTCGATACCTCGTCTATGTAGCCCATCGTGTCATCCTCCTTCATAACTAGCAGTATAGCGGATGAATCTCGCATTTGCATTGAACTATTTGGTGATAAATTTGTGTGTTTGATGAAGTCGTAAATATGTTAAAAACGCCAATGACACGTGATGTCAGAGGCGTATTTTAAACATCAATAGGATGCGGCCAAATTTATCCCGCCGTTGTAATCATTGAATTTGTTTTCATTCAATTTTCAAACTCGGTTCGCTCGTAACCATCTTTGATTCCTTCGCATGGCTTGCAGCAATACATGGACCATCATATACGATATTTTTGTTATTCGATGGTGTTTTTTGTTGCCTTATACATATTTTCTACGTACTCGTCGACTTCATCACGTGACATGCGTAAGCGATTCACCGAAGAGCCATATCCAATTTCCTTCTTACCTTCCTCTAGTCCCTTGAAAATCCCATCCGCGAAGGCCTCCAAAATTTATTATCATTGCCGACAGGATAGGATACGACTTAAACCACGGTTTAAGTCAACAAAAAAATCAAAATGAAAACGAAATAACCAGTCTCCGGTTTTATTCCGACGACTGGTTACTTAGATGAGCATGATGTCCGTGATGCGGAAACCAGCGATGCGCTTGAAGATTGCCGTCAAATACCATAAATTCATCAATCATAATGTCTCCGTCGCGTAATTCTACAACTCTCTTTAAGTCTAGTATATCTTTTTTGAATGAAATGAGAGTATAACAACACTAGCATTGGCTTCTCCAGATGCAGTGGTAGTTTTGATATCGTCCTAGCATTTATGTCTAAGAGAAATTTCATTTGCTCTCTATGTTCCTCGGTAGCGGACCAGGTTATGAAAATGAATATTTTTTTAAATAATTACCATAATGAAGAAGGAGAATCAAATAGAATACATAATAAAAGATTATAAGAAAGTCAAAACACAGGAGGTAATTATGGGTAGAATCGTTCATTTCGAAATTCATGTAGATGATATGGAACGCGCTAAGAAATTTTATGGAGAGATATTTGGATGGACGTTTGAGGATTGGAGCGAATATGCTGGAATGCCCTACTTCGGAGCTGTGACAGGCGATGCAGATGAACTGGGAATCAATGGGGCTTTGATGCAGCGTCAAGGCGCCTCCCCAGAGCCCGGTCAGGCTATGAACGGCTATGCATGTACTATGGGAGTGGAAGATTACGATTCTACTGAAACAAAAATTCTTAATCTTGGAGGCAAGCTCGCATTACCCAAGTATGCATTGCCTGGAATGGCCTGGCAAGGATATTACATCGACACAGAAGGAAATACTTTCGGTATTCATCAGCCAGATAAGAATGCGAAATAAGATTATCTCTTCCGCACATGGGAAAACCCGGCCATAGGAGGCCGGGTTTTTAAGTATGGAGGCGAAGAGAGATACTGGGGTGTGCCTGGCCCTATTCCTGGTCTTCCCTTTATCCCCCAAAATGGTTTACTCGATTGAATTGACTCTCTCATCCGTAAATGCCAGTATCACTTCTGCCTCTTCCCGTTCAAAGAGAACCTCAAGCCTTACCGTTTCGCCCTCAGGCGTGATCCGGGTTCCAGCTCCTAAGGCACTTTCACTGGAAAGAGCAAAATGGTCTGGTACATAGATCCAATAATGCTCCGATGTGCCAGCTACGCCTTCCAGTTTCAATGTCAGCTGGTCCTGCTGCCATTGCTCCGACTGAACACTGACAAAGTCCATACTGACATGGCGTGATGAAGCAATCAGCATCGGGCGCCCGTTAACCGGGCGGACAGCGAGCAGCTGACAGCTGCCGACCTCAAGCTCCCGGCAGGGGATCGAGTCAGTATGTCTGCCCAAGTACTCCTGCTGCCAGAAGTCGAATACCGCATACTCCTGGTCCGGTGCAAGTCCTAGATTCGCCGTTTCCACCGATGCTGCCTGTAATGCCTCCGTAGCGAAACGGCCGGCTACGCACCAGCTTCTGTCTTCGGTCTGCATATGGATCGCCCAGAGTGTTGAAAAAGGATGGCGTGCCGCCTCCGCTTGCCCTGCTGCTTGAGCGGAGATTGCATCCCGTTCCTTCGGGTCCGCTTTATGCAGCTCAACCGCGTATCCTTTGATATGCGTCCAGGCAAAGGCAGGCATGTTCATATCCAGGGGTCCGGTCTCAGCGGTAACCGTATGGAGCGGTGGAAGATTGCGCTGGACCATGTTAATTCTTTCATCGTCGTAATGTTCCGGCTTGTCGCTGATCATCAGCAATCCTCCCGTAAGTGAAACCAGGGATATAGCCGACTTGGCCCATTCCTGCGGCGCTCGCACGCAGACATGGTCCGGATCATTCAGAAAAAGAATCCGGTGCGTATGGAACCATCGCGCCGTCTCCACCAGCTGCATTCGTATCGCTGGCCAGCTTGGATTCGCGTCCGTCGCAACACGGCATGCATCTGCCAGCCCCACGGCTTCGCTAAGTACGCCCCAGCAGGACAACAGGTAGGCTTCCCCGCCAATCTGCTCCCTCGCGCATTCCAGGAAAGCCCTGAATTTCGCCTCCGCCTCGTCACCCGTCATGACTCCCGCCTTGACCGCTTCATGCAGCCCGTCATAGATCAAATGGCGGATCGCATCGGTCTTAAAGTACGTGTACCCGGCATCTTTCAGTCCCTTGTAATAAGGGGCCACATGTTCAGCCAGCGTTTCCGGTGAGCAGTCCAGAACATATTGAATCCATTTGCCCTTGATTGGATTCCCATCTTCGCCTTTGACGCATGCCGTTCCGGAAGACGCGAAATCCGGATTCGTGACAACCGCATTCGTCCAGATGCCGGGCTTCAGCCCATGGGCCTCGATGCTGGACACCAATCCCGCGTGTCCCGAGGGAAACTTCTCGTTGGTCGTCAGCCACGCATCGGCCACTCTCCCGGTGGCCTCCGGCGGAACCAACGGAAGCTGGTAGCCATCGTCCAGTTGGATATATTCAAGGCCATAGGCCTTGAAATGATCGCTTATGAAACGGGAGGCATCCATCACATGCTCCTCCCGAATGTCACTTCGGTACGCTTCCCATGAGCACCATCCGGCCACCGGTTTCAAGTCCGGCCGCCGTTCCCATGGCTTATGGTAAGCGTAATTCAGATGTTTGCGGTAATACTGCATGCGCAGATTAATAATCCATGGGGTCATGCCAACCTCCACGTCAATTTCGGCAAAAGAAGTGCCCTCTTCCGTCTTTTGAATCCGGTCGCATGCCCACCGCCACTCGGCTCCGTGCCAGTCGATCAGCAAATCCTGCATCACGTCATATAATCCGTTGGCACCGTATAGGGTCGGCCTGCCGCACTGCCCCAGTATCGCTTCTCCATCGCCCGCCCGCCGTGGACGCATATTCAATGCATCCCCGCTCAGCTCGAATCGCACACGAACCGTCTGGGGTTCATCCAAGGCCAAATACAACTGCTGGATAAAAGGACTGCTCTGAATGTTTCCATCCGAAATGCGACGGTAATACTCCTTGCCGCCGGGAGGCAGCTGAATGGAAATGATCGTGAATCCGTTATATTCATATTTCAGCTGGTTCGTTTTCTCGTCCAGAACATGATTGGCCTGAACGCACGGTGGCTCCGCGGTCACGGGGCGATGCTGCTGTTTGAGCTTCATCTTTTTTCATCCTCCTTTATCGAATCCAAGCCGGTATCCATCGTTGGCTAACCATCATCCTTTTACCGCACCGAGCGTGATGCCTCCCACGAAATACTTTTGAAAAAAGGGATATACGAATATGATCGGCACCGTCACCACCATGGAAGTCGCCGCACGTAGCGTCAATGGCGAGATATTGCGGAATTTGCTGTACGCCAGCTGCTGGTCCGCCACCTGCTGCAGCGCTTCAACCTCAAGCAGCAGCCTGCGAAGATAGACCTGCAGCGTATCCCAATGTCCGTTTGAATTGTACAAAATCACGTCAAACCAGGCATTCCAGTGCCCCACCGAGCTGAATACCGCAATGGAGGCGAATACGGGCAGCGAAACCGGAAAAATAATCCGGAAGTAAATCAGGAGCTCTCCCGCTCCGTCGATCCTCGCGGATTCCGAAAGCGATTCGGGCAGATTTTGCATGTAGGATGCCATAATCAGCATGTAGTACGCGTTTAACAGGCCGGGAATCCAGTAGACATGGAAGGTGTTGATCAATCCCAGCTTCATCATCAGCATGTAAGTCGGAATGAGTCCCCCGCCAAAGTACATCGTGAACAAAAATAGCAGCCGAATCATTTTCCGTCCCGAAAAGCCGCGGATGGTCACGATATAAGCCAGAAGCCCGGTCATAAAGACACAGGTGGTCGTTCCGACAACAACCCTCAGTATGGAAATGCCCAGTCCGGAGAGTAGACGCTTATTTTGGAACAGGAGCATATAGGAATCCAGGGAAAACTGGCGGGGTATAAAATAGATGCCTCCTCTTGCCGCATCCGCCCCGTCGTTCAAGGATAAGGCAAGCAGGTTGATAAACGGGTACAGCATAGCCAATGACAAAACAAGCATGATCATCACATTGCATAGGTCGAACACCCTGCTTCCGAGACTCGGTTTCAAGAACGACGGCTCCATTTCTGTTCCCTCCTTAAAAAATCGACGTATCGAGCACTTTCTTGGAAACGCGGTTCGCACCGAATACCAGGATAACGGCGATCACGGCCTTCATCAGCCCGACAGCGGCTCCATATGAATAATTCCCTAGCTGAATCCCGTATTTATAGGCGTAAGTATCAACGACCTCATAATATTCGCGGGTCTGCGCATTACCGATTAACAGCTGCTGTTCGAAACCGGCATTCAGGATGCCACCGATCCCCAAAATCCACAGCAGTACGATCGTTGTCCGGATGCCTGGAAGCGTAATGTGCCACATCGCCCCCAGGCGGCCCAATCCGTCCACCCTGCCAGCCTCATACACTTCCGAATCCACGCCGGCCATAGCGGACAGATAAATGATCGTGGACCATCCGATATCCTTCCATATATTCGCAGCCGTGAGAATACCCCAGAAGTATTTCCCTTCCCCCAGAAAGGAGATCGGCTTGCCGATCCATCCGAGACGGAGCAGAATATCATTCAGAATACCTTCGTTGCCAAGGAGCGTAAATAATATGCTGGCTACGACGACCCAGGAAATAAAATGCGGCAGATACGATATGGTTTGCACGACTTGTTTGAATTTTTTCCTGCGCAGCTCATTCAGCAAAAGCGCCAGTACAATAGGAGCCGGAAACCCGAACAGGATATTTAATCCGCTGATCGCCAGCGTATTGCGCAGCACATGACTAAAGTCAGGCGAATGGATAAAATCCTTAAAGTGCTTCAGTCCCACCCAATCGCTCGTAAAAATAGACTTGCCCGGGATGTAATCAACAAAAGCCATCAGAATCCCATACATCGGTACATAATTGAACAGAATGACCCATGCGATGAGCGGAAGGCAGATGAGCCACAGATTCCGCTCCCGATATAATGTCCTCTTCCAGGTTGCCGGCTTGGCCGGGCGGACCGGTGCGCTTGGGATGTTCCCAAGAATCGTTTTCTTCATTCTCCAGTCTCCTCCCTCAAACCATCATGCGCATTACTTCCATTCCTTCATCCGTCTTTGATATTCCTTCGTACGGTACGCTTCAATGTCATGCAGCCCCGCACCATTCAGCTTATCGCGCATTTCATTAAATCCGGCCTCCGCGTCCGCTTCCGTTTTGGACGTCACCGCCTTGGCCCAAAGCGTCTCCAGCAATTCATCAATTTGCGTATTGGTCACGGCGAGTGGATCGTTTCCGGGAATCTGGATCACGCCCAGCGTATTGTCATAAATCGTATCCTTTAAATTTTCGTTCATCAGCTTCTTCCACTTCGCTTCGTCGTTAAAGTTCTGGTCATACCAGAAGGTGCTTTTTCCGTCATCCTTCATCGTCCCGACGCCCTCGACGAGCGTGAAGACGCCTTGTCCAACCCTGTCGCTGTTCGTAAAATCGTAGGTGCCATTAATAATGCCCTGCTTCATGGCATCCACCCACTCGATTTTGCCGTCTTTATACGTCCATACGGATTGTTCAATATTCGGAACGCCCCAGCCAATAATCCGGGTACCCAGGTCGGTAATGGAGAAGTTGAACCACTTCATGATATCTTCCGGATTTTTTGCTTTGTCCGTAATGATCGTACGGTAAGAGCCTCTTGCATTCAGAGCTGTCAGATTCGCGGACGCGGCAGACGCTGCCTTCGCTTTCACTTGAATAAAACGCTGCTCATCGGTCCAGTCTTTATTCGCCTTCTGCCACACCTCATGGCCGGCATTCCATGTCACCCACCAAGACCCGATATGGCCCATAATGCGTTCTGCCGAAAACTTTGCTTTCCAGTCATCGAAGGTGTTGATAAAGCTGTCGGGATCGAGCATTCCGTCACGATACACCTGGTTCATGAATTTGGTCAGCTCCAGCCCCTCAGGCGTATTCACCCAATGGGTATTGGTGCCGTCCTCATCGATTTTATAGCCTGCCTTCAAGCCCCACATGCCGGCCAGCGTCGGAAGGACATTCTTAATCATCGGTGAGTACCCGGAGAGTGCATAGGTTTTTTCGCCCTTGCTGTTCTTGGGATGCACTTCCTGCATTTTCTTCAGGATCTGATAGAACTCTTCCGGCGTCTCGAACGCAGGTGATCCCATTTCCTTCCACCAATCATAACGTATGTGGGCTGCCGCTCCAGGTATCGGAAGGAGGCCCCAGTAACTTGGAAGCGCATACAATTCTCCTTTGGCGTTTAGGAAGGATTTATATAGATCACCTAGCTGGCTGTTCACATTAGGCGCAACCTTATCGATATACTGGCTGAGCTCGACCGCCTTTCCCTGCGCGATCCATTTCGCGGCTTGCTCATCATTCAGGCCTGTAATCACCTCCGGATAGTCGCCCGAGGCGAGCATCAAATTCAGCTTCTCATTCATGTCCACGTCATACACGATTTTATTCAGCTTCACGTTAAACTTATCCAGAAGGAATTGCTGCATTAATTGGCTGTTCTCTTTTACCGTTTCCGGATTGTCCTGTCCCGCGTAAAAGTTGATTTCCAGCGTCTTGCTCGGAACTTTCCAGCCGTATTCGTTGGTCTTTTCCTCTCCGCCCGCATCATTGGCAGTCTTGCCTTGATCAACGGACACTTCCCCTTCACTGCTTTTGGAACATCCGGCCAGCATCGACCATACCAGAGCGCATACCAGCGCCAGGATCATACCCTTCTTCATACCGCACCTCCCAAGATTATCAATGACAGTTCTCATGGTACACTAGGGCTTCTCCGGCGTGTATGGCAATTCTTATCGCCATGTATCATTTTTTGCACAAAATAACCCCACGACTCGTGGGGTTTTGCCGCGGAAATGCCTGACCGTTTCGAGGCGGAAAACCGCTCTTTTATGATTGCATGAAGGTATGAATTTTTCTGAACTCCGTCGGCGTAACTCCGGTATTTTTCTTAAACGCCTTGGCAAATTGATGATAATCGGAATACCCGATCCGTTCGGCCACACTGTAAACCATACACTCCGAGTTTGCCAAAAGCTGCTTGGCCATTTCCATGCGCAGACGCGTCACGTATTTCATAAAGCTCATTCCTGTCTCTTCTTTAAAAAAACGGCTGAAATACGTTGCCGACATCGAGACGCTGTCAGCGGCGCTTGTGAGCGATAATTCGCAATCCTGAAAATTAGAATCAATATATCGGATTGCCTTCCGGATTTGAAGCGACTGGGCGTGATTCCGAAGCCGGATGACTTCCATAAGCATGTCCAAGCAAGCCGTATGGAATTTCTCGTGCTGCTTTTCCAATGAAAGGGACGGATCCCGCTGAGCAAAGGACGGTTTATAAGACAATCCGCCCACTTCAGACAGCTTCTGCGACATATACATCAACTGATTCAGGTAAATCTCTCTCGCCTGCATCGCATCCATTTCAGCTGCTTCCATCCTGCTGCGGAATGCTTCGAGTTCTCTTAGGAGGCCATCCTCCTGCACAGTCCATATCATTTGGAAGATTCGCTCCGTGTTGTCCAGAGATCCCCATATGTGTTCACTACGGCCCGTTAACCGCTGAAAATCCCTTTCATGCCTTTCACGGATTCGCTGCAGCGTCAGAATAAACTCCTCCGGGTCAATCGGCTTAAGCAAATAATCCGTGACACTATACCGAAGCGCCTGCTGCGCATAGCTGAATTCTCCGTAGCCGGAAATGACGATAATTTCGGTCTGCGGATACTGCCGCCTGACTTCAGCAATCAGCTCCAGTCCGTCCATTTCTGGCATGCATATGTCCGTTACAAGCAGATGAGGCGGATGCTCACGAATCAGCGCAAGCGCGTCCCGGCCATTAGTGGCTTCGCCTATGACGCTGTAAGGTTCTCCCGCGCGCTCGATCATCGCCCTGAGGCTTCTTTTGATCATTTTCTCATCGTCAACAGTTAAAATTGTGAACATGAGACTCACTCCAATCGCCGGATTGAATGAAAAGGAAGCGTAATGCGGATGGCCGTACCGTTTGTATCCGAACGGAGAATGTAAAGTCCGCAGCCGGACCCAAAGAACAGCCGGATTCTGCTGTGAACATTCCAAAGGCCCAAGCTGGCGCCTTCAAGCCCGCCCTCTCCGCAAGAATCCTGAAAAAGGTGATTATAATGATCTCTGACCTTCGTATCCATCCCCCGTCCGTTATCCTCCACATCGATCTCAAAGAGCTCACCCTGACGACTACCGCGGATAAACAAGACCCCAGGCTCCAGTTTATGCTTTTGATAGCCATGCCTGAAAGCATTCTCTATCAAAGGCTGAAGCATCATGGGAACGGCCATAATCTGAGCCGCAAGGCCTTCATCCATCGATATCTCGACCCGCAAGTTCTCAAAGCGTTCCATTTGGATATCGAGATAGTCCTTAATGTGAGCCAGTTCTACGGACAAGGGAACCGTCTTCGCATGATTCTCCACGCTGTAACGGAAAATGCGTGCCAAGGATTGAACCACCCTGCTAATCACCGGAATGTTCTCAATGATTGCGTAGGAATTTACAATTTCCAATGTGTTGTATAAAAAATGGGGATTGATCTGGTATTGAAGTGCCTGCATTCTGGAATCCAGCTGTTTGAACTCCAATTCCTTTTCCTTCACCTGCAGCGCAGACACGGTGTGGATCAGATTTTTAATTTCGTTAACCATGGCATTGAAGCTGCGGTACAAATAACCGATCTCCCCCTTTTTATTCTCAGGTGCATGTACATCGAGGTTCCCGATTTCTACCCGCTTCATGAGCCTCTGCAGTAATAGAATGGACCTGGATAATGAGAAAGAGACCGATATGGCAACCATCATGCCCAGCAAAAGCGCGGTGATCCCGATCAGAATTGTCGTATTCCGCAGCCTGACCAGATCGCTGTTCACTTCAGCCAGGGGAGTTTCAGAAAAGAAAGTGAGATTGGTTAAATCGGATCTGCCGTAGGTTACAATCATTTTTTTGCCGGAGGAATATTCGATGTCCCCTCCTTCACTTTCATTCTGAATACGCTTCCAAAATGGGTCTGGAATTCTCTTGCTCCATTTATGGCTGTCGGGATAATACAAATATCGTCCCTCGGTATCGGCGATCCAGACGAATCCCGTGTCCCCCAACGTCACGTCTTTGGCGATGCTGCTGATTTTGTCCAGCCTGAGATC
This sequence comes from Paenibacillus sp. J23TS9, assembly GCF_018403225.1. Taxonomy (NCBI): domain Bacteria; kingdom Bacillati; phylum Bacillota; class Bacilli; order Caryophanales; family Paenibacillaceae; genus Paenibacillus; species Paenibacillus sp. J23TS9. Next base: position 690,499 of record NZ_BOSG01000002.1, read on the forward strand.
GACAATCAGGATTCCCCAATGCTGCGTTCCCGGACTGAAAAACTTTACCGCTATGGTCAGCAGCCGTACATCATTGTATTGCTGTATGCCGGCAATCTCAAATTTCCCGGGCTGGTTCAATTTCCCGGCAATCTCCGGGAAGCGTTCCTGGGCGAATAAATTGCTGTAGCTGGAGGTAGCCAGCCGGTCCTGGGATATGATCGATATGCCGTAAATATCCGGGCGGCCCACCATGACGTTGTAGATCATTTGATTCACCGGTCTAGCGTAGAGCAGCCGCTCGTAAGGACCGCCGCCGGACTTGTCCAGGAACTGGGCAGATACGTTACGGGCCGTCATGGGCAGCGTCAGGTTTACGATTTCCATAAAGTATGCATCCAAGCGGCTGTTCATTTGATTGATGATTTGCCGGCTTAATTTCATGGTGTTGTCCTGTATCGTCAGCGTGGTCATGAGGTACCAATAATACCCCACCCCTGTCAGCAGGATGCTCAGGACCAGAAACATGGCGATAATCTTATTTCTTAGCGAAAAGGATCTCATGGTTCACTCCTTTAGCCAATCGGTTTATCCTCTTGGGGAAGGCATAACTGCTGCGGATTGCCAGAATCGACAATCGCCCCATCAATGATTATCATCATTGTATTTTCTTTCCTACTTCTTCGCAATGAAAATAACTTAGCACAATGGACTACCGAATATAGCCTCAAAGGTAGGGTGCAAAAAGTTTTAGCTCTGCGTGTGCAGATCGTTAAAAAGGCTAAAACCCACTCATCGAGTGGGTTTTTAAATATGGAGGCGAGAGGAGGCGAATTCCTGTCCGAGAATATTGATAATCAGATGCGCTTCACGATGGTGCAGTGACAGTTTTGATTCACCCTAGCGATTCACCCGCAAAAAACCTCCGCTAGAACAGGCCTGATTGTCTCCTTCATCATATTAGTTTGATCGCTCTGTACACCTGAATATTAACACCCTTCTCGAATTCGCTGTTTACGCATCCATTGAGTAGCTACCCATTTTTCGCCACGGATTACAGGTTCACCACTATGCAGCGTTAGTTCATTTAATGTTTGATTATTATAAAAATATTCGAAATAAACAGCAGAACCTTTAACGGGTTTAACAGTAATACCCAAGTTTGGAAGTCTTGTTTCCCCTCCTTCTTCTACATCATTTAAATACATGATTAATGTACTTATTCGATTATTTTGACTCGAAGGGGTATTTGGCCCGAAAAAATCATAATGTTCTTTAAATTCTTGTCCAGGTTCATAATGTAAAACTTGTAGTCCTTCAGCATGTGCAATGGGTACCTGCATTAAGCTTGATATTCGGTCCTCAATTATCGTAATGAACAGGCTTTCATTTTTATCAAAAAACATACCTTCGCTAGTACGAATCTGACTAACTTCTTTATTCGCTAATTTCGATTTTTCAAGACGGGATGCAGCAGACTCGATAAGTGCTTGGCATTCTTCATCGCTTAGTACATGATCAAACTTCATTATTAAAGGTTCTTCATTTAAAACTGTGGCAGTAATGATGTGATTGTCAATTGAATAGACAGATTGAATGGATAAGATAGAAACTTCAGATATCATATAATTAATCAATCTCCTCTACACTCTCTTTATGATGATGACAATAACTTGAACCTATAAATTAAACATGAAATATTTCCATTAATTACTAATATACTATAAATACAATTTTAATATATGAATATATTCTCAGGTAATCACCGATCACATCATAGAAGTTCGTTATGATCTTCATGAAAATAGCAAAATCCACAATCTCAATTGATTGTGGATTCGCATAATAGAAGCGCGTGAGTGCCCTAGCCTATTGTTCGCTTATATCGTTCTACACCTGTAATTATATTAGTTGAGGTTTCTAGTCAAATAGCGCATATATTATTGGAGTCTTTTTCAAGTATACTATAGCCAGATGATTGACTATCTAAACAAATATAGAGGAGTAACTCCACATCATGTTCAAACGACTCACTGCATTATTTTCGATTCCCTCTTATGGCCTGCTCTTCTTATGTATGTTACTTCAGGGAATGGGTATTTCGCTCAGCGCACCCTTTTTGTCCATTTATTTCACTAAACAGCTTGGTGTATCTGTTGGGTTGTTTGGTATTTTCCTCGCTGCCACATTAATTGCCGGGATATGGATCAGTACACTAATCGGAAGACGCTCTGACCTGGGCTTGAATCGAAAAGGCATTTACCTTGTCTCGACGCTCTGTAATGCTCTGGCTTATAGCGGATACTTGCTCATTAATGATTTTATGATCTTGTTTATCTATATGATTGTGTTCACCGCCCTCGGGGCACCAGGGATGCCTCAATTGTTCGCTATTTCCAGAGAAGCAGTGAATAAGAGCAATTTCACGGATCATGCGTTTGCTAATTCTACCCTGCGTTCTGCATTCTCTCTCGGCTTTATTACAGGCCCTCTAATCGGTACCCTGCTAATCGCTGCTGTTGGGTTTAAGGGGATTTTCACGGGGACAATCGGAGTTTTCCTGCTTATTGCCTTTCTAACTTTCCTATTTCTCCAATCAAATACAAAACTGAAAAGCAATCATGCTGAAGTAACCGTAAAAAGCTTCCGGCTGGTTCAAAATCGTAATATTCTGCTTCCTTTTCTGATTCTGATACTCATGTATGTAGCCCACTGGATGAGCAGCATTAATACTGCCCTCTTTATTACCAATAATCTGGGGGGAACGACAAGCGATGTCGGTCTAGTCAGCAGTATTTGTGCCGCGCTGGAAATTCCTTTTATGATTATGCTCGGTCTACTCAGTGTAAAGTACAGCAACCGAATCTTGATGATGTGCGGGGCCGCTCTGGGCGGAGCTTATTATCTGGTTGTCATTACCTCAGGCGCGATGTGGCAGATGCTTGCAGCCCAGATTTTACTCGCCTTTTTTGTTGCCGTTATTTCAGCGATCGGCATTAGCTACATTCAGGATTTGCTTCCAAGCATGCCTGGGTATGCCTCTACGCTCTACTCTAATTCATCTACAATCGGCAGACTGGTTGGTAGTCTTGTTGGCGGGTTATTAGCCAGTTTTGTAGGTTACCGGTATTCATTTGTTCTCTGTTTCATACTCGTCATGATTTCTACAACCATGCTTGCGGTAAGCGGACGTCACTCTGTAAGTGAACCTCAAAAATTAGCCGTTTAATCCACTCTTATTTGCTCATTCCTGATCGGCAACTGCTGATCAGGCTTTTTTTGGTACAATACCCCATGTAAATTCCCCACTCAGCGGATTTTTCATATGAAGGCGGGGAGAGCCCTTAGCAGTCTAGAGATGTTTCTGCACAAGCTGCCCTACTTGCGCTGCTACAGCTTCGATATCCCCATCAACTTCTTCCAGTACATACGATTCCAACACTCCGATTACAGCCGTCCCCAAAAATTTCAAAGTAATTTGCTTATCGGCATTTTGATGCGAATATTCATCTGCATTCAGCTTTTTATCTATTTCCCCCATTGTAAAAGACAAAAACTTTTTGCGAAATGACGAAGTCCCCTTACTTTTAAACAATGAGGCAAAAAACGATTTATGCTGTTCAAAATAAGCAAACCATATAACCGTACCTTCAATTAGCCCTTTATCTTGTTTCTGATCGCATATTTCGCGCAATTGAGCTAAATGGTCATCCACAATCTTATCTAGCAAATCATATTTATCTACATAATGCAGGTAAAATGTTTTTCGACCGATATTTGCTCTTTCTGAAATATGTTTAACCGTAATCTCGTCGAATTCTTCATCATCTAACATTTGCAAAAATGTCGATTGAATAGCCTGTTGCGACTTTAAAATTCTTCGATCTATTTTATTCACACAACCGTCCTCCTTCACTCAATACACATATTCGTTCATTTGTGTAATAACACGCACATTACGTAATGTGGTCATTGAAACCGCTCATCCTATATTTTAATATAAATATACACAAGGATATTAACACACACAAGTGTATTATTAAATAACTTAAATAAAGGTGGTTTTAACGGTGACCGTTACTAAACAGAATGTACGATTTAATGCTCAAGGGCTGCAAGTAGCAGCAATTCTAAATACACCTGAACATGCCGGAGAAAAAAATCCCGCAATTGTGTGCGTTCATCCGGGCAGCAGCTGTAAAGATCAAACGGCGGGAATTTATGCGGAGAAACTTGCTGAGCTAGGGTATGTAACGATTGCATTCGATGCATCCTTTCAAGGCGAAAGCGAAGGCGAGCCTCGTTATGCCGAATACCCAGCAGCACGTGTTGAGGATATTCGATGTGCGGTTGATTACCTGACTACACTTGATCATGTCGACGAGAATCGCATTGGTGTGCTTGGTGTTTGTGCTGGAGGCGGATATGCTGTAAATGCTGCCATGACAGAGCGTCGCATCAAAGCAGTCGGTACCGTCGTTGGTGCGAATATCGGCCGTGTAAATCGTGAAGGCGATCCGATCAAAGTGTTAGAAGCCATTGCCCAACAACGCACTGCTGAAGCGCGCGGAGCCGAATCTATGGTTACACAGTGGATTCCTAGCAATCAAGCAGAAAGAGAAAAAGCTGGTATGACGGATATTGACCTTGTGGAAGCTGTGGATTACTACACAACCCCAAGAGGTCAGAGCCCTAACTCTCCGAACAAATTGAAATTCACTAGCATGGGCTCCGTCATCGGCTTTGATGCTTTCCACTTAGCAGAAAGTCTGCTGACCCAACCTTTGCAGATCATTATTGGTGACGTACAAGGAGCGTTTGGATCCTGCAAGGATGGCCATGAGCTTTATAACCGGGCAGCTTCTGAGAAAAAAGATTTATTCGTTATTGAAGGGGCAAGCCACTATGACCTGTACGACAGACCAGAACCCGTGAATAAAGCCGTTGAAAAATTAGGCGCTTTCTATAAAGAAAATCTGTAATACAATGAATGCAAATGGGGGTGTCTCAATCGACACCCCCTTCATATTTCCCATAAACGCTATCGAGCCAACTACATACCTCCAAAAAATAGAGAAAGGATTGCGGAAAATTAGCGTCTTTGCTTCAATACGTTCATCTGAACATGAAAAATCCTAGGCTAAAGTCTAGGTTCAGACACTCCCTAAGACGGTTATGTCAGGCAAATAAGGCGGATATAATGGATTTATATCTCAGAGCGTGACGTATGAAGTCAAAGGAGTGTTGGAATGTGAAGGCAAAAGAAGCGCCGTCAAAGGCGCCAAACGGCAAGGTGCATTGGGTGTTTTTTAATCCAAAAACCTATGCAACGATTCTCTATTTATTGCTGTCTCTCCCATTAGGGATTATCTATTTTACAATAGCGATAACGGGAATTGCACTATCCATCGGTTTAACTCCAATATTTATCGGAATACCGCTGTTTTTTGGAGTAGCTAAGCTGCTGAATGGAATTGTGAATTTTGAACAAGGCATGATTAGACAAATTTTAGGTTTACCGCATCCGGCTGCTTCGAATACCTACCAACAACAGCCTGAAGCCGGACGGAACTGGTTGATGCGAATGGTGAGAAGTTTTGACGGTGCGCTATTCGTTCGAAATCTGCTGCTCGTCGTACTGAGATTTGTAACAGGCGTTATCTTCTTTGTTATTATGGTAACGGTGATTTCACTAGGACTAGGATTTATTGCGCTCCCAGTCGTACACATCATTTTGATGAATGAAATGCAGATTGATATTTTAGAGAATAACTTGTTTAGTTATTTCCATATCGATTGGACCTATAATCAGCAATATCTGCTGTACGTAGGCGTTGGCCTTGTCATCTCTTGGATCGCGCTTCACGTCGTGAACGGGCTCATGCAAATTCAGCGCAGAATCCTGTATGTGGATGAGACCTATCAACAGCCGTCAGTGTCCGCGGAAGCACAAATGTATTCATCGGTTCAGTCGCCATATGATGATTACCCAGATAATCAGCCTACTCCAGGGATGATGCAGCCAGCCTATAGAGAACCTTAACTTACTGACCGTCAGTATAATAGACCCCGTACCTTAGGACGGGGTCTTTTTTTGGTTTGCACCTTAAGATCAAAATAAAAAAAGAATCAAACGCGTGAACCATCGAAAATATGCTCACGGTTTAATTCTTTTTAAGTACATCGTGTGCGGTGAGCGCCAGCTGTTTAAAACCTCGATTCGCCTTGTAATGCTCAGCTGAGCCCTACTCCTTCACTGCGCCCAGCATAATACCGGATACGAAGTATTTTTGCAGAAAAGGATATACGACCAGCATCGGCACCATGGCGATAAATACCTTAGCCGCATTCAGCGTCCGGTTAGACAGCTCTGACAACTTCTTGTATTGTTCGGGGGTCAGATTGGTGCCAACGGGAATGTTGACGACAAGCTGCTGGATATAGGTTTGGAGCGGATATTTATCGGAAGTGTTCATCAGCACCAAGCCGTTAAAGAACTCGTTCCAGTGATACACGCTAAGAAATAACGCGACTGCAGCAAGAACGGGGATGGAGCATGGGATATACACCCGGAACAAAATCGACCAGGGACCGGCACCGTCGACGACGGCTGCCTCGTTCAGTTCCTTCGGCAGATTGCGGAAGAAGTTCATGATCAGGATTACGTCAAATACCGGCACGCCTCCGCCAAGTACTAACGCCCAGATCGTATTGAGCAAATGATAGTTTTGGATCGTGAGATACCACGGGATCAGACCTCCGTTAAACAGCATGCAGAAGACAAGAATCCACATGAACGCATTGCGCGCTTTGAAATCTTTTTTAGGCCTTGCCAGCGGATAAGCCATTAACACGGTGATCAGCAAGGATAACCCTGTACCGAGCACGGTCCGCTGGATGGAAATCCAGAACGAATTAAAGAACAGGCGATCGTTGATAATTTCCTTATACGGCGACAAGGAGAAACCGATGGGGAAAATGGTAACCAAGCCTGCATTAGCGGCAGATTTGTCGGAGATGGATACACAGAAGGTGTACCATAGCGGGTATATGCAGCTAATGAGCAGGAGGCCGAGGACGATGATATTGGCAATTTCAAACGTCCGTGAGCCTAACGTTTTATTTCTGACCAATGCAGCGCCCTCCTTTTAGAATACCGTGTAATCGGCATAGCGATAAGCCAGACGATAGGATATGAATATCAGCACAAAGCTAATGACCGACTTGAACAAACCGGCCGCCGTCGCCAGCGAGAACTGAAGATTTTGCAAGCCCAGCCGGTACACCCATGTATCCAAAATATCTCCGGTTGAATACACAAGCGGATTATACAGGTTGTACACCTGATCGAATCCGGCGTTCAGCACGTTGCCTAAACTCAAGACGCCCAGCAAAACTACCGTGGTCGTCAGCGCAGGCAGCGTGACGCGCCGGATCAACTGCCACCGGTTGGCGCCGTCAATGGCGGCCGCCTCATACAGATTGGGGTTGACGCCTGTCAGCGCTGCCAGATAAATAATCGCGTTATAGCCAAACTCCTTCCACACATCGGTGCCGATGAGCAGCTGACGGAATATCCCCGCATCCGCCATAAAAAGCTTAGGATCAACGCCGAACATGCCAATGATCGTATTTACGACGCCATAGTAGCCGAAGATTCCGATTACAATTGTTGACATAATAACCCACGACAGAAAGTGTGGCAGGTATACGACGGTCTGAACCAGCTTTTTGTAGCGCAAGCTGCGAAGCTCATTCAGCAGAATGGCAAAAATGAGCGGAATGAGCAAATTGAACACGATTTTGCCGACAGCGATGATGAAGGTATTGAGTATCACCGTCTTGCTGTCATTAAGCTGAAACATATACTTGAAGTTATCCAATCCGACCCACTCGGATTTGAACAATCCATTTCCCGGATTATAATTTTGAAATGCCATCGCAATGCCGAACATAGGCACAATACTGAACATCACAAGCCAGACCATACCCGGCAGCAGCATCAAATAATAGTGTTTCTGATGGCCCAATTTTCTCATTACGGCTAACCTCCCGTCCCGTTTCTCTAGCAGGATAGCAAAGCTTGCAAAAGGCACCTCAAACCGCCAGTGCCTTCCGCAAGCTTCTGCGTCATTACTTCTTCAAGAGCTCCGCGACCTCTTTCGTGATCTCATCTCCGCCTTGAGCCTTCCAATCCTTCACGAATTTGTCAAAGGAGTCGATTGGCGCTTGGCCAAGGATGATTTTCAGAATGGTCTCATCCTCCATCTTTTTCAGGTTGGCCCATTTCGTTTCCATCGTTGGGGTCTGGTTGTAAGTTACGCTAAACACCTTCTTATCGATTGGAATCGTTGTGAACGGACGATCGCCGATCATAATGGAATAGAGGCGCTGGAAATCGCCGAAGTTAGCCGTGTTGAAGTTGCTGACATTCAAATCGTCGAACGGAGCCTTAATGACGTCCTTCACCTTTTTCGCATCGGCATACATCAGCTTGTACAAGCTGTTAGGCTTATTGTAATCCTCCGGCTGGGTCTCGCCCTTCAGTACTTTCAGAAGCTCGGCATATTCGTATTCCGTCTCATTGGCCGCGGCCATCACATTGCGAAGCGGATACCAGCCCACAGCAACCGACAAATCAAAGGTCGCTTCATCACGCACAAGGGCATTATTCATGATGAGGATGGCCTTGACGACATCCGGCTTGGCGTTTTTGCTAATAATGGTATAGGTGCTGCCCGTCGTCTTCATATGCGCATTCCACTTATTGTCGTCGGAATAGACCGGATAGGCCTGCCAGTTCGCCGTCGGATCGTTCTTGAAGGAGTCCCCGTTGCCATAGCCGCCATTCCACCATGGGCCGAAGAAAATCCCCGCCTGGTTGGCATTGATCGGATCTCCTACGTTGTCACGGGTACCCACCTCGGGATCAATTAGCCCTTTTTTGTACCAATCCGCCAGCAAAGCGAGCGTATTTTTCGTATTGTCCGTCAGTGTTCCGTACGATACCGATCCGTCGCCATTGTCGAGCCAGTAGCCCGGATATGCATCCATGGCGCCAAAAATCGGATCAAATCCGCCCATATTGTTGGAGGACAGGAGGAAGGTGGAATAAGGGAACGAGTTTTTGGAAGGGCCGGCGATCCCAATCGTTTTGTCCCCGCCAAGCTTGTTATCAATAAATGCTTTTGCCGTCTTTTCGATATCGGACGTCGTCTTTGGCACCGGCAGCTGCAGCTTGTCGAGCCAATCCTTGCGAATCCATAGGACGTGAACGCCGTCGGTATCCACCGTAATGTTCGGGAGCGAAACCATCTTGCCCTTGTAGCTGGCGTTTTCCATTGCGCGGCCGTCGGTGCTCGCCATAATGTCCTTCACCTGCGAGGATTGATACTGTTGGAACAGATCGGTAATGTCATACAGCAGTCCCGAGCTGGCCGCCTTCGTCATGAAAGAGCGGTCATCGACGACCATGCCGTCAGGCAGCTTGCCTGATGCGATCGTCAAGCTGACCTTCTGCTTGAAATCGTTGCCGGTGGCTGCCGTCCAATCCACAATCACGTTGATGTTGTACTTTTCCTTGAGGTAGCGCGTGTACTGGTTGTTGCTTACGCTGTCGCCTTCCGGCAAGGTTTTGTCTGTCGGATCCACCACCATGCCGATGTGAACATCAACAGGATTAGGAAATTTGGAGAAGGCCAGGTCATCTCCCGATAGTGCCGGGGTTGCGGAGCTTGAGTCTGATTTTGAAGGCGCTTTCAAATCGCTCGCTGAATCATTGGAAGAAGTACATGCTGTTAAACTTAGACCAAGTAATACGACGGAAAGCAGCATTGCCATATTCCTTTTCATCTAATCCCTCCTTAAAAGAGTTGCGAAGCAATTCTTACTTCGTAAGCCATTGCTTAATCTCTTGCCTTCTCATTGTACATGGGAAGCGGAGAAAAAAAGTCAGACGGATGTGCCGTGTTTTGTGGTGGGTGCGGGGCTGAGGTAGATATTTGTCCGATAGATTGTAATCAATCATCCCCCCTATGGAATTGGGCCCGGAATTCCGAGGGCAAAAGACGGGTCTGTTCATAGAAGAGCTGGGAGAAATATTTGGAGTCGTTGTAGCCTACGGCATGAGCAACCCACGCGATCGACTGATTGGTTTCGCACAACAGCCGCTCGGCAGCCCTGATCCGCTCTTGCTTCAAGTAATCATTGAATGTCGAACCCGTCAGCTTCTTAAAGCATTGGGAAAAATAGCTCCGGCTCATATGCACATGATCAGCAACATTCTCGGCATGCAGTGTGTTTGAAGCCTGCTCGCGAATGAACAACACAGCCTTTAGAATGCTGGTCGTCGTATTGGTAAAATGGGTAGATGCCGCAACCTGCGCATAAATACGGTTCCTGTAATCGCGCATCCATTCCACGGCCGACCGGACGTCATTTACATCGGACCGGAACTCGGCATCCAAGGCGAAAACGGGTTCCATTTGGGACAGCACACGCATGAACAGCCCTTCTAGACGGCGAAAGGAAGTCTTCGCTTCGACGGTTTGTTTGCATAAGCGCTGGAAGATGGATTCATTATAGAGCCAGTAGTGAGAGCGCCACCCCTGCTCCAGCCTGCTCCACTCTTCCTCCTCCTGTGAGCAGACGCTTTGCCCGGGCGATGACGCAGAAGGCTCGACGGTACGATCAGACCTTTGGCCTGTCATTTGCTGCCGGATTCGTTTCAAGATTTGCTCGTCGTCCTCCGATTCCAGGCGCACCTTGGAGATATAATCGAGCACGCCCATACGATAAGCCGTCTGCACATTCTCAAACTCTTCGTGAAACGATAAAATAACGGCGCGCAGATCCGGAAATCTTTGGCGCGTGACTTGAAGCAGCTCCATTCCCGACATGACGGGCATCGAGAGATCGACGAACATTAGATCCACCTCATGCGTTTCCATAAACTCCAGCGCCTTTGCACCGTTCGCCGCTTCCCCGACCACCATCATATCGTGATTGGACCAAGGCATAATCGAAATCAAGCCTTTGCGCGCAAGCTTGTCATCGTCAACAATTAATACACGGATCAAACCGCTCTCTCCTTTCTGGGATGGAGATAAGGAAGATTTAACGTAACCGTTGTACCTTGATTCGGCGTACTTTCGATATCCATTCGGGCTTTATAGCCATAAAAGGATTCCAGCATAGACCGAACATATCGAAGCCCAATCCCCCAGCCCGTCTGCTGCTGATCCGGCGTGTCGCGCTGCAGCAAGGCCAGTGTCTCCTGGCTCAGCCCTTTGCCGTCGTCGCGGATGATGATGCGAACCATCTGCACGGTTTCATCGGGCGAAATGATGATTTCCAGCTTGCCGTTATCGTCGAGGCCGTGACAGACGGCATTTTCCACGATGGGCTGCAGGATGAATCTCGCAACAGGACTATCGAGATAATCCTCTTCCGCAATATTCAGTTTCACCTCAAAGTCATGCCGCATCTGCTGCAGCTCCAAATACGTTTGCATAACCTGTATTTCCGACCGGAAAGTAGCAGTTTCCTCTGATTTGCCCAAGTTATAGTTCAGCAAAATAATTAACGAGGACACAAACTTCTCAATCTCCTCCTGCCTATGCATGGCCGCCAGCCATCGCACCGAATTCAGCGTATTCATCAGAAAATGCGGGTTGATCTGGTAGGCAAGCTTTTCGATCTCCAGCTGATGCCGGCGCTTTTCCTTCTGCTCCACATCCATAATCAGCTGCTGAATCTGCCGTTTCATCATATTAAACTGATCGAATAACCGGTCAAATTCATCGATCCCCGTATGATATTGCCGGGTGCCCATGTAGCCCTTGCCAAAGGTCCTCATTTCCTTCTCGATCATTCGAAAAGGCCTGTTAATCAGCCTGCGCAATAACAGCGTGATGGTAAACATCATCAGGAGGGCAATGGCGAGAATCCAAAGCATATGATTTTTCCATGTATAAAGCTCGTGATTGTAGCTGGAGACGGGAAGCAGCAGCGTAATATTGTAACCATAATCACCCGTCATTCGGTTCCATACATAATCGCCTGTCATGCCCGATTGCCCGTTTAAAATCAGACGCTCTCCGGTTGTAAAAGCCGCTGGATTACTGCTATAGGTCACCCGGTCCGCCGTATCGGTGAAAACAAGCGCATACGGCATATTCAGGCTTGCTGAAAGTGAGTTCATATCTGTGGGGATATCCGTCCTGGCTTCAACATAAACGACTAACTGCGTACCATCTGAAAATCGGACTTCTCTGGTTACCGACACCACCAGATCATCGCTGAATCGGCATAGAGATTTATGCGGGGACTGGTATTTCAGTGTCTCCATCCCTGCCACATTAGGCAATGATTGCAGCTTGAAGTCTCCGCGCAGTGGCAAATTCGAATAAGGAGCTTGTCCGCTTGCGGGATTGTAGTACATGACCAGCTCCATAGCCGGGTTCGAAAAAGTAATTAATCCAATATTGTAGGAAATATCGCGGGAGAGAAGACGCTGGCTGTAAATATCCACGGTAGAGACATACGTCTCCATCAGGTTGCCCACGGTGCCTTCCGGCGTCATCTGCTGAGTGACCTGAAGCAGGTTATTGTACATCTGATTCAGCTTTGACCTTTGCTGGTACAGATCAAAAGCCATCGAGGTTTTGATTTTATCGCGCTGCATCGTGTAGATCGCATTGTAGGAGACAGACGCCATCAAGACGGCGCATCCCACAAAACCAACGGTCAAAAACATCATGATTCGTTTGCGAAGAGAGGAGAATACAAATCGATGACGCAGCATAGACATGAAGCCTTTTTTCCTACTGGCAGCCTTTACCGAGCGAATGCCTTTCACCTCCACCACCCCACAATAAGTATGGAACAATATTCGCTATTTGGCGTGTTTATCCTTCCTGATGAGAGGAAAGTTGCGGGGATCTGCACAAGTATTAACCATCAACATTAACCATCCGAGAAAAAGCAAAAACCCGCTCAATGAGCGGGTTCTATGCATGGAGGGCGAACCGTGGATGTTCAAAACCACAATTAGCCTCCATTTGAAATTATGCCAATTTCTCAATAACAATTGAAGCACTAACGGTAGGGGCGCCTCCACCAATACTCCCTTGCAATGTCAGAGCACCCATTTGATCAATACGGTTTAGCGTCAAAATGCCTCCTGCTGTTAAATGAGCAATGACTTGACCTTGATAAGGATTGTTTCCTGCACTTGAACCGTAATTGCTGCAAAGAACCAAAGCTGCTGGAGAAGGTCCGGCAGCGTCTGGATCAAAGAATAACCCAAATGCAGAGTTACCCGGCGTAGGGAATACTGACCAACTGATGTTGTAGAATCCCGTTTCTAAAATATTGATATTCGAGGGTGAAGTGAAAGAAACAGCAGTACTATTGATCAAAGAGTCATTAAAAGTTACAGCTCCACCTTGCCCACCAGGAGCCGGTGCTGCAGCAACAGACTGATCCACCGTACTGCAAAGAAATGCAAAAGATACTGCTGCAGCAGGACCCTGTGGACCCTGTGGACCTTGTGGACCTTGTGGTCCTTGTGGTCCTTGTGGTCCTTGTGGACCTTGTGGACCTGCTGGTCCAGGAGGTCCCGGAGGACATGGAGGACAAATACCTTGCGGACCCTGCGGGCCTGGTGGGCCTGGTGGGCCTTGCGGTCCAGGAGGCCCCGGAGGACCTGGTAATCTACCCATCTTTGTATGCAACTCCTTATTAACTAAATTCAGCGAGCATTATGACCATGGAACCCCTCATTCCATACCGGCCATGGAACAAGATATTCCGGCAGATAAATTTCTATGCAAGTACACCAAAATTTTTCCTCTTCGATTGTATTGTTGTCCATGCATTATCTGCCTCGTTACATACATTGTTTATACGATTCTCTTATATTAGATGGATGGAGGAAAATAATGAGTACAAAAAACGGTTCTGTTGGCATTTTGGTTGCAAACCGTAATCAAAGGAAGTTCGTTCTCAAGCAATATCTTCAGTCCAAAACGATGCACCTGAAATTATTTTGTTTTACCCCATCCTCCATCAACTGGAGGCGGAAACGTATCATCGGGCTTCATCGATCCAACGGCAGATGGGTGGTAGGTTATTTTCCATTTCCCCAAGTAATCTACAACCGCTGTTATGATACCGACCCACAATTAATTGAGCGTTTGGGGGCAGCAATCGGCGTCAATAAGTGCTTCAATCACATTAATCAATTCAGTAAACAAGAGATTTATACGAATTTAAGCAAATGGCTTTCTGACTATTTGCCAGCAACCGCCCCCTTCGACAAGGAGAACGCCGTTCAATTGCTAAAGACCCATAAAGACCTATATTTAAAGCCTTGTTATGGCCATCAAGGAAAAGGTGTAGTTCGAGTAGAAATGCAGGCTTCAGGTGAAATCCACATAAGCCGTCACTATTTTTCGCCTGAAATCATCTTCCAAGACACGCAGCAATTTCAGGAGAGCATACAAGCGATACTTGGCTCCACCCCATATATCATGCAAGAAGGTATCCCTATACAACAAGTAGATGACCGAATTTTCGATATCCGGGCACTCGTACAAAAAAGTGAGAATGGACTATGGTCGGTCACGAATCTTGTCAGCCGGATTGCATCAAAGGGCAGTTTTAATACAAGCATCTACGATAAAGCCTGTTTGTCGCAAGAAATACTCAATCGTCTGTATCCACCCTATAAAGCTAATCGTATTATTCGTTCAATATACGACGTCAGTTTAAGAAGCGCTGAAATCATGGACGAAAACCCCGACTATCATTTAGGAGAATTTAGCGTGGATTTTGCGTTGGGCAATGATGAACATACTTGGATCATTGAGCTAAACGGAAAGCCGCAAAAAACACTATATGATGGCATTCGTAAGCAAAGTGTGGTCTATATGCGACCGATGCAATATGCGCAATATTTATGCACGCACTGACCGATGGTTTAATATATGGCTTGGGGCTTGGCGGGGTTACACGCCTTCGACAGGGGTTCATGTCCCCTGCCTCCACCATGTAAACCCACATCCGTGCGACCTTCTGACGCTCGTTCGTGAACATTAGAAAAAGCGTGATAAAAAGCTGTCCCAAATAAGCTAGCATCAGCGTGCAGACAACTAAGCAATTAGCTGAAAAGCAAGCATGCTTGGCTCAGCAACAACAGAAAGAAATCAAATAAATGAGCATTGAATAGATGGCATTTTGGGTGCTCATCTTCCTAAGCTAAAGGTAAGTGAACTGCCTGTAGCTCAATGGGCTACAGAGTTCCCCAATAATATAGGGACAAAAAAGTTTGGACTACATTTGGACTACAATTTAACCGTAAGAAAAATAAAAACCCGCTCAATATGCGGGTTTTATGTATGGAGCATCATTATCTAAATACGAACTCTCAAATTCCTTATTTTTGACCTCAATTTCATCCACCAAAGACGGTTCAATTGTTACAGGCTGATTGCTGGAATTTAAAATGAGTGTGATCTTGTCATCATAAAGATATATCGCGTTCACAAATACATTAATTAACGTGGGACGGTGCTTTTCATCGTTTACTTTGCCTTTACGCAACTGTGTCAAAAAAACTTGATTTCAGGTTCAACAAAGCGGATGGAATATCCTCTTAAAAAATGTTCATGGGAACCGGGTTATGCTACTCTGAAAACGAAGCTGCCGTTATATTCAGAGATGCGTGAGAAAGTCCCTCCCCCCCATTATTCAGGTAGTGCTTTCTCATTTTATTAAAGACGAATAAGTGGCTTAATAAATGGAGACCATCGGTTCTGTGGCGTGTATGAAAAGGGTGTTTCGCCCGTCAAAAGGAGGCCAAGATGAACGAAACAGCATTGGAGCTTCAGTTATTTGAGAACTTAAAGCCTGAGCTAACATCGTTCTGTTACAGAATGCTAGGATCCATCGATGACGCAGACGATGCTGTTCAGGAAACATTTATTCGTGTTTGGCAAAGTTGGCATTCATTCAGGCAGGATTCCTCATTTAAAACATGGGTATATCGTATTGCATCAAACTTATGCCTGGACAAGCTAAGACAAGCCAAACGCCGCACGCGTCCCGTTGACCTATCCGACCCAGCGATACTCACCGTCAAACTCCGCGAAAAGTTTCTCGACTCAGCTTGGATTTGGCCTGCCCCTGATTTCTCGGGGAGTCCGGAGGATATTTTCATTCGCATTATTTTCCCGATTTGGGCTTCCTGCACAAATATACCGATGAATTTTGCAATCTAATTTCGTCTAAATAAATGAGAAACAAAATTACGATTATCAAAGATAGAAAGGTTGTTAGTTCATGCGTAAAATCATTCTCTTCATTCACAGTTCGATTAATGGAGTTGTCACTGGAGATCCAAGCGAGGACAAAACCAACTGGGCGGTCTGGAGAAATAGCGCCGGGATTGAGGAAGGTTCTCAGTATCTATTAAAAATTTTCGAGACAGCGGATACCATTTTGCTTGGCCGTGGAACATACGAAGACCTCTCTAGAAAGTGGCCAAATACTCGAGGTTCAAGCCTGGGTGATAAGATAAACAACGCCCACAAACTCGTTGTAACAAGCGCCCGCCCACACGAAAATCTAAAATGGGGAGAATTTGAAGCTCCAAAACAATTGACTGGCAGTAATATAGAAGAGCAAATTAAGGACCTAAAAAATGGTGACGGTGGCGACATTGTTATTTTCGGTAGTCCAACGCTCGTACGATCACTTGCAAACGCAAATCTTATTGACGAATATCAGATAGTCATGCACCCGGTTGTGGTCAACGTAGGTGAGCATTTGTTTGATAATCTTAATGAGCAGAAGGAATTCCATCTCGTGGACGTCAAAACACTTAAGGTTGGTTCCCTCTTGGTAACCTACAGACCCGCTAAAGCTTAGCTCAACCAACGGCAGATCATTACTGTCAACACAAACAGTTACCCAGTTGATAATGTGCATTGGACCGTCAACCTATACTATAATTGATTCAACACAGTAGATCCATACGTCCCAAAAATGAAAAGACAGTTAAGCTTGAACGCCTAACTGTCTTTTCATTAGTTGAACCAATTCGTTACTGCAAATCCATCAAGTAAGTGTATCGTGTTCATTTTTAGTAAGGTTGGTGGAGGCGAAGGGAGTCGAACCCCTGTCCGAAGACAACGCCACATACGCTTCTACGGGTGTAGATAGTGGCCCTTGTGATTCATCAATCGCCGCTTTATTTAGTGCTTTGTCTGAATAGGACTTGTATTCGCTAGAATAGGCAGCATTTTCTCACCCTTTTCCATGAAGCAATTGCATTGGCCACAGATCGGTTGAATCAAAAAAACGAAGTTGTTCCTCATCCATCCATTGCACTTTTTATTGGTGCATGACCATATCGTTGTCATTTCCTCTGGAAGATCAATCATCTGTCTTTTCCGTGAATAGTACAAGCAGCATCCTTCTTTCTCTTCCGGAATAATGATGAAAAAAAAAGCCCCAAAACTATGTTTTGGGACTCTAGCAGCAATTATAGTTTAACAACATTCTCGGCCTGTGGGCCTCGATTGCCTTGTACTACATTAAATTCAACGCGTTGACCTTCATCCAACGATTTGAAGCCCTCGCTAACAATTGCACTGAAGTGCACGAATACGTCGTCTCCGCCTTCAACCTCGATAAAACCGAAGCCTTTGTCTGCATTAAACCACTTTACTGTTCCTTGTTCCATGATCCATTACCTCCATACTTTCATAATTACATGATCTTCAAATTCGAAAAAAAATCACATATTGTACAAGGCTAGATAATCAAAATCATAACCCTCTACAATATGTGACTTCAGGTCGAAATTCCAATAAACTAATTATACCACACAACTGGAGTTGATTTACAACTTTTCTTGTATTTCCACTTCAATCCATTCACCTTTTGCTAACCATGACACTATTATGCAACAAAAAAACACACTTCCCAAGTGATCTTAACATAATTCTCAAGGGTTAAGTGCGTTTCTCAATTATTATATAAATTAGCTATCTATATAAAATGAACTAAAGTTTGACCTTGCTTCTCCTTGATTCCATCTGGAATACAGGCGATGTACTTTCCCTTGCGGGTAATGGTCGGGATGACACGATTTGAACATGCGACCCCCTGGTCCCAAACCAGGTGCTCTACCAAGCTGAGCTACATCCCGATAACGATGGTGCCGGTGAAGGGACTCGAACCCCCACGGTTTCCCTCACGATTTTGAGTCGCGCGCGTCTGCCAATTCCGCCACACCGGCTTAAAGAAAACGCGCCCTAAGAGATTCGAACTCCTGGCCTTTTGATTCGTAGTCAAACGCTCTATCCAGCTGAGCTAAGGGCGCAAATATTGGAGCGGACGACGGGAATCGAACCCGCGACCCTCGCCTTGGCAAGGCGATGCTCTACCGCTGAGCCACGTCCGCATATAAATTATAAAACTGGTGAGCCATGAAGGACTCGAACCTTCGACACCCTGATTAAAAGTCAGGTGCTCTACCAACTGAGCTAATGGCTCTCAATTAAAAAAATATTAAATGAAATATAAATCGCGGAACCGACGGGATACTCTCACTTCGTTCGAGACTGCGAAGCAGCGCTAACGAAGTTGATGCTTCGACGAACCCTATAATCGGATTCTCATCCCTGAAGCTTAATTAAATGGCGGAACCGACGGGATACTCTCACTTCGTTCGAGACTGCGAAGCAGTGCTAACGAAGTTGACGCTCCGACGAACCCGATAACCGGATTCTCATCCCTGAAGCTAATTTAAATGGCGGAACCGACGGGATTCGAACCCGCGATCTCCTGCGTGACAGGCAGGCATGTTAGGCCTCTACACCACGGTTCCACGGCCTTATGGGGTCCCCGGAAAGTATTCGGAATATGCCGCAAAGCATTCCTTCACTTTTTGGGGATAAATTGCGGGGGCAGGATTTGAACCTGCGGCCTTCGGGTTATGAGCCCGACGAGCTACCGGGCTGCTCCACCCCGCGTCAGTAATAAAAGTATAAAGTTTTTTGGTGGAGGCTGAGGGGTTCGAACCCCCGACCCTCTGCTTGTAAGGCAGATGCTCTCCCAGCTGAGCTAAGCCTCCATGGGATTGTATTACTTGTTAAGAAATAATTAATGGTGACCCGTAGGGGATACTCTCACTTCGCTCGAGACTGCGATGCAGCGCTAACGAAGTTCATGCTCCGACGAACCCTTATGGATTCTCATCCCCAATCGAAGCGTAAAATTAATGGTGACCCGTAGGGGATTCGAACCCCTGTTACCTCCGTGAAAGGGAGGTGTCTTAACCCCTTGAC